>JAUYMC010000376.1 GCA_030699545.1 Gemmatimonadales bacterium
GGGCGGCATCGGCGTCGCGCAGATCGGCCGGGAGCAGCGCGGCGCGGCGGCCGGCGCCGCGTACCTCGGCGGCGGTGGACTCCGCGCCGTCCGCCGATCCGTGGTAGTGAATCGCCACGTCACACCCGGCGCGCGCCAGCCCGACCGCGATGGCCTGACCGAGGCGGCGTCCCGCGCCCGTCACGAGCGCCGCCGCGCCGGCGAGCCGCACTAGTAGGCCTTCCCCGTGATCGGCACCACCTGCCCGGTGATCGCGCTCGCCTCGTCGCTCACGAGAAAGAGAATCGCGTTCACGACGTCGTCGAGCTCCACGAGCGGCGTCTTGGGGTCCATCTGGGCCACGTTGTCGGCGGTGCGGACGGTCGCGGGCGCGACGGCGTTCACGCGGATGCCGGCGTCGCGATACTCGCGCGCCAGCGCCCGGGTGAGCCCCGCCACCGCCGACTTGGCGGCGCTGTAGGCGGCCATGTGCATGAGGGACCGAATCGCGGCGATCGAGGCAAAGTTGACGATGGCGCCGCCTTCACCGCGCGCCAGCAACGCGGGGATCGCCGCCTGACAGGTGAAGAAGGCCGTCTTGACGTTGACCGCCAGCTCGCGATCGAGGGCATCAGCGGAGACTTCCGTGAATGCGCCGTAGCTGAACAGTCCGCCCGCGACGTTCACGACGATGTCGAGGCCGCCGAAATGCGACCGCGCCGCGGCCACCGCGGTGCGCGCCGCCTCGGGCTGCGTCAGGTCGCCCGCCGACGCCCGCGCGCCGATGCCTTCCCCCGCAAACTCCTTGACCCGATCGGCCAACCCGACGGCGTTGACGTCGGCGAGCAGCAGCCGCGCGCCGGCGCGTCCGATGCCGCGGGCCACGGCGTGCCCGATCTGTCCCACCCGGCCCACGCCGGTGATGAGCGCGACTTTCCCGCTGAGATCAGCCGGCACGGACGATGTCGTCGACCGGCGGCGCGCCGCGCTGCGCGAACCGGATCGTGCTGTCGCGCCCGATGACGTACACCGTCCGCTGAATGCCGCGGGCGTCGTCCTTCAGCGCGTGATAGGCGCCGGCGATCGTCCGCTCGGCGTCCGACAACAGGGGAAAATTGAACCGCATCTTCTCGGCGTAGGACCGGTGACTGTCCACGCCGGCGGGATTCACGCCGAACGGCTGGATCCCGGTCTTCTGGAACTTCGCGATCTCATCGCGCACGGCGGAGAGTTGGCGGTTTCAGCCGGGCGTGTTGTTGCCCGGATAGAAGACCAGCGCGACGGGACCCCGTTTCAGCAGGTCCGCCAGCGTATACGTCGCGCCGTCCGAGGCCGGTGCCGCAAACGCCGGGGCCTGGGCGCCAATCGCCAACAGTTCACTCATGTGCGCATCCTCATGGGAGAAGTCGAACTGAGCCGCCGTTCGAGCGGCTCCAGCCAGCTCGCCGGCACGCGCATGCCGCCGAGCGGCGCATGCGTATGGCCATACTCGCTGTCGCCGTGCCAGTCGGAGCCGCCGCTGATGCCCAGACCGAGCCGCTCGGCGATGCGGGTCAAGCGCTGCTCGACGGCCGGCGGATGGCTGGGGTGGCGCACCTCGATGCCGTCGAGACCCTGGTCCTGGAACTGGCGGATCTGACCCTCGGTGCCGTGGTCGCCAAGGTGGGCGGCGACCGTGATGCCGCCGACCGTGTGAACCAGCGCCGTCACTTCAGCGAGCGCCGGCAGGGGTTTCTCGACATACGCGGGGCGCCCGCGCCCCAGATACTGGCGGAACGCATCGGCGACGTCGTGGGCAGTGCCGCAGTCCACCAGGGCGCGGGCCACGTGCGGCCGGCCGAGGGCGCCTTCGCCGCCGCCGACTTGCGCCTGCACGTCCTCGAGCGCGATGGGGATGCCGAGCGCCTGCAGCTTGGCGACGATCTGTTCGCCCCGGCGCCGCCGGGCGGCGCGCTTGTCCCGCAGAAATGCCTGCAGCCGCTCATCCTCCGGGGGGAGGAAGAACGCGAGCAGGTGCAGCTCGCCCCACGGCGCGCGCACGCTGAACTCGCAGCCGGGGATGACGCGGACGCCGAGCCGCGCGCCTTCGCGCGCCGCGTCGGCGACGCCGTCGGTGGTGTCGTGATCGGTCAGCGCAATGGCCGCGAGGCCCGCGGCCTGCGCCCGCTGCACCACCTCCACGGGAGCGCACTCGCCGTCGGACGCGGTCGAGTGGCAATGCAAGTCAATGTGCTGCGTAGGCCGCCTCCGGCGCCGTCCAGGCGGGTTGCGACTGGTGAAACAACGACAGCAGCTCGGCGTCGCTCAGCTCGAGGAGCGCGTGCTGCGGCCAGCGGCTGCCCACCGGCGCATAGCGGGTGACGCGGCGCCGCCGCGCGGAGCCGGTGCCGTGCTCGAACAGCAGTCCGAACTGATCGCGCGGATAGACGGTGGTGCGGCCGGAGGGATAGACCTCCCACCGTTCGCCGGTGACGACGAGGCTGCGGCGCGCCATGCCTAGACCACCACGACGGGCACTTCGCTCCACAGCTCCCAGGCATCGGGCGCGTACGTCGCTACGGCCTGCAAGCGCTTCTCCAGCTGGATCTCCTCCGGCAGCCGCGACGCCTGGGCGCGGTGCGACATCTCGGTGGGACTCTCGGAAAACTCGATGAACAGCCGCGGGTCTTTCGCGTTGCGGAACACCCAGATCCGCTGCCCGCGCGCCTGGGCGAACTGCGACAGCTCCCGCAGCGTGTTGAAGTACTCGGTTTCGTTGTGCGCGGCGACGCGGACGCGCGCGGCGGTCAGGACTTTCGGAGGAGGAACCATGCTATGCCGCTCCCTCGGGGAATTCCTGGAGCATCGTCTTGACGTCGGCGAGGAACTTATCCGCGTCGGCGCCGTCCACCACGCGATGGTCGTACGACATCGTGAGCATGCCCATGGTGCGGACGGCGATCGTATCCGAGCCGTCGGGGAGCGTCACGACCTTGGGCCGCTTCTCGATCGCGCCCACGCCGAGGATCGCCACCTGCGGCTGATTGATGATCGGGATGCCGGCGTACGGCCCGAAGCCGCCCGGGTTGGTGATCGTGAAGGTGCCCCGCTGAATGTCGTCGGGCGAGAGCTTCTTGGTGCGGGCCCGCTCGCCGAGGTCGGCGATCGCGCGGGCGATCCCGGTCAGCGACAACTCGTCGGCATGCTTGATCACGGGCACGATCAATCCCCAGTCGAGCGCCACGGCGATGCCGATATTGATGTCCGCCCGATAGATCGTGCGGTCCCCCGAGACCGCGGCGTTGACGACCGGATGCTTGCGGAGATTCTCCGCGCAGGCTTTGGCGATGAAGGCGAGGAACGTCACCTTCTCCTTGGCCTTGGCCCGCAGCTGGGCCACGCGCGTGTAGTCCACCTCGAAGAAGCTCGCGACATGGGCCGATGTGCGGCGCGACTGGATCATGTGGTCGGCGGTGATCTTGCGGATCTTGGACCACGGCTCGACGCGGTCGCCGGGCCACGGCTCGACGGCCGGATGCTCGATAGCGCCACCGGGGTGCGCGGTAGGCGGTGCGCGGTGCGCGGGTGCGTCAGCGGGAGCCCGCTCGATGTAGCCGAGGATGTCCTGCTTGGTCACGCGACCGGCGAAGCCGCTGCCCGGGATGCGCGAGATATCCACCTGATGCTCGGCCGCGATCTTGCGAACGAGGGGCGTCGATTTGGTGCGCAGCCGCTGCTCGGCGGTGGCGACACCGCCGCCGTCGGCCGGACGGCCCGACGGCCGGACATCGGCCGGACGGTCGGACGGCCGGGCGGCCGGCGTTGGCGCGGCAGGCGTAGCTTGCACGGCCGTCGGGCCGTCAGGCCGTCCGGCCGCCGCCTTTTCGGTCTCCAGCACCGCGACGAGGGTCTGCACCGGCACCGTCTGGCCTTCCTGCACCTTGATCTCCGCGAGGACGCCGGCGGCGGGCGCGGGAATCTCGGCATCGACCTTGTCGGTCGAAATCTCGAACAGCGGCTCGTCGCGCTTGACCGCGTCGCCCACCTTCTTGAGCCACTTGCTCAAGGTGCCTTCGGCAATCGATTCGCCCATCTGGGGCATCAGCACGTCAACGCGAGCCATGGGTCGTCCTCAGTAGTTCGCCAGCCAACGCGCCGCCTTCACGATATCCTCGGTCTGCGGCAGCACGAAGTCTTCCAGCGTCGGGGCATACGGCAACGGCACATCGTGCGCGGTCACGCGCATGATCGGGCCATCGAGGAACTCGAAGGCCTGTTCGTTGATCCGCGCCGTAATCTCGCCGGCCAGCCCGCCGGTGCGGGTGTCCTCATGCACGATGAGCACCTTGTTCGTCTTCTGGACCGAGCGCATGATCGCCGCGTCGTCGAGCGGCAGCAGCGTGCGCAGGTCGAGTACTTCCACCGACAGCTGGTCCTCCTTTTCCAGCAGCTGCGCGGCTTCGAGCGATTTCCAAACCGTCGCGCCGTACGTCACGATCGACAGATCCTTGCCTTCGCGCGCCAGCCGAGCCTCGCCGATCGGCGTGAGGACTTCTTCTCCTTCGGGCAGCTGTTCCTTAATACGCCGGTACAGCCATTTGTGCTCGAGGTAGAGCACGGGATCGGGATCGCGGATCGAGGACTTGATCAGTCCTTTGGCATCCCGTGCCGTCGAGGGGTACACGATCTTCAGGCCGGGCGTATGGAAGAACGCCGCTTCCGGATTCTGTGAATGGAACGGGCCGCCGCGGACATAGCCGCCGCAGGGCCCGCGCACCACGATCGGCGTGGACAGGCCGGCCCGATAGCGCGCGGTGGCGACGTAATTCGTCAGCATGTCGTAGGCGCACGAGATGAAATCGATGAACTGCATCTCCGCCACGGGGCGCATGCCCATGTGGGCCGCTCCCGCGGCGGCGCCGACGATGGCCGCTTCGGAAATCGGCGTGTCGATCACCCGCGCCTCGCCGAACCGCTTGGCGAAGCCATCGGTCACCTTGAACGCGCCGCCGTACAACCCGACGTCCTCGCCGAGGATGAAGACGCTTTCGTCGCGCTCCATCTCCTCCCACAAACCCTGGCGCAGCGCCTCGAGGAACGTGATCTCGGGGGGGGCCATCAGAGCGTCCGGAACCAGAGCTTGTCGGCGGCCGGCGGATCGACGTACACATCCGGCAACGCCGATTCGCCCTCGGGCAGCGGTTCGTCCACACAGGCATCGGTCGCCTGATCGACTTCCACGCGGATGCGATCGTCGATGTCCGTGAGATCGTCGGGAGCGGCCATGCCCTGCTCCTGCAACCGCGCGACGTAGCGATCCACCGGGTCGTTCTCGGCGGCCCAGCGATCGATCTCCCCCGCCGGGACGTAGTGTTGATCGTCGTGCTCGGCGTGGCCCTTCCGCCGGTACGTCTTCACCTCGATGAAGTGCACGCCCTTGCCGCGCCGCGCCCGCTCGGCGGCGAACTTCGTCGCCTCGTAGACCGCGAACACATCGTTGCCGTCCACCGTGACGGCGGGAATGCCGTAGCCCTTCGCCTTTTCGGCGAGGTCTTTCACGGCAAACTGCTTTTCGGGAGGTGTGGAGTAAGCCCAGTGATTGTATTCGCCGATGATGATCATCGGCAGCCGCTGGACGGCCGCGAAGTTTAGCCCTTCGTGAAAGCTCCCCGTGGATGTCCCACCATCTCCGATGTAAACCAAGCCGACCCTGGGCTCACGTCGCAGCTTGAATGTGAGCGCAATACCG
Source organism: Gemmatimonadales bacterium (assembly GCA_030699545.1). Lineage (GTDB taxonomy): Bacteria > Gemmatimonadota > Gemmatimonadetes > Gemmatimonadales > GWC2-71-9 > 20CM-2-65-7. The sequence continues at coordinate 5,708 of JAUYMC010000376.1, forward strand.
GCCATAACCGGAATCATGTCACCGAGGTGGGAGATCTGGCCGAGGTAGCCCTTTTCGAGGTCGTTGAAGTGGACGTTTTGTTCACGCCCGCGCGTCGGGCTGTTTGCTTTGGCCATGTACTGCCGCAGGATCTCGACTGGCTTGGCGCCCATCACGAGGAGGGAGCCGAGGTTGCGGATCAGGGGGGAGAGGATGTCCTTGTTGCGCCCCCGCTCCAGCGCGTAGGCGGTGGCGACCGATTCCCCTTCCTGGCCGAGCGAGCGATACAGTCCCCCGATCACTTTGGTTTGGCGATACAGCGCGACGAGGCGTTCTTCGAGCGTTCGGGTGAGCCGCAGGTAGTAGTAGATGTCGAGCGCCTGATCGCGGGAGAGCCCCGCCGCGGTAGCAGGGGCGGTTCCGATGGCGGGCGTGGGTCGCGTAGCGGGCACGGCGTTCATGGCCCCTAAAAGTAAGCAGATCCTTCGCTTCGCGCGCTACGCGCGCTTCGCTCAGCGCCTGCCCTGAGCGCAGCGAAGGGATGACATGCCGTCTTCCTTCTTTGTAAACAAGGGAAAAAAGGGGAGCAGGTCATGCGCCCCTCCCACAACAGAACCGGGGGCAACCGTGACGGTCACCCCCGGGGTTTTCTGCTGCGTACGGCGGCCCCGCTCACGCGGCGCTCTCCTTCGGGTTCTGGTCCGCCGCCGGCGAGGTGGGAGCGGGGGTGGGCAGATGCCGGGCGGCTTGCCACTCCGCCATGACTTCGGGCTCCTTGCCGAAGCGCCACCGGTTGATCCCGTCCAGGACCCGCACTTCGTCCATCAGCTCGCCGGCGATCTGCTGGAGATCCGCCCGGGCGCCGATGTGGGACAGCCGTTTGGCGCGGGCCTCTTCACTCGCGATCTCGAACGCCGAGATCATGCGTTGCAGCTCTTCCAGCAGCGCGGGCGCCATGCCGGCCGCCACGAGGATGTCGCGCTGCTGCTCGGCCGCGGTGCCGAGTGCTTTCACCGCGGTGAGGAACGCCTGGTTGTTGGCGTTCGAGTTTGGGAGCCGGAACTGCGCCGCCAGCTCGGTGCGGTCGCGCGCGGCGACATTGCCTACCGCGACGAGGTAGGGCAGGAGCTGGAAGTGGACGACGCGTCGCAGCTCCCTGCGGCGGGTGCGCGCGCCGCGCGCGGCGAGACGGGCTTCGTGCTGCTTGGCCGCGATCGCCTCGGCTTCGGCGAGGCGCTCCTCGAAGCGGCTCAGTACGGTGGCGTACGTGGGCTCGGTCGACGAGTGGGTCCGGCTGAAGGTCCGGACGCGGGCGGCCATCTCCAGTTTTCTGCGGACTGGAGCGTTCATATAGAACTCCCTGCGATGGCGACGGTCGTCGGGGGATCCGCGCCGGGTTCGTGCATGAGAAAACTCGGCTCGGCACCCCGACTGTCGAGCCTCGGGGTGTGAGTAAGAAAGAAGTGGGCCACGGCGGAGCTCGAGGCTTGAGATGTTGTGCGACGCGATTGCGCTGTCGCGTCGCGCCGCGCGTAAATGCTTGTGGGACATTTGAAAAGCGTGTGGCATGCGGATGATGACGGTGCATGCGGTGAGAAGATCGGACCGCGTGGCGCGCCGAAGATCCGAAGTGATGTGGCCTATGCAG
>JAUYMC010000378.1 GCA_030699545.1 Gemmatimonadales bacterium
GCATCGCGACGCTGCCGCAGCTCTTGCCGGGGTTCGTGGGCCTGAAGACCGGCGAGTTCGTCTGCTTCATGCTGTTCTGGGCGGTGAACGTCTGGATCGTGCTCCGCGGCATCGATTCGATCAAGGTCCTGGAAACGTGGGGCGCGCCGTTCCTCCTCGCCATCGGTCTGGCCCTGTTGATCTGGGCGCTGGTGCGTTCGGGCGGGTGGGGACCGATGTTGGCGAACCCGTCGGCCGTCGGGCCATCCGGCCGTCCGGCCGTCGGCAGCGTGTTTGGAGCGGGTCTCACCTCCGCGGTCGCGTTCTGGGGCACGATGGCGCTGTCGATCCCCGACTTCTCGCGCTACGCGCGCTCGCAGAAGGACCAGGTGGTCGGCCAGGCGGTGGGCCTCCCCCTGACGATGGCGGTGTTCGCGTTCATCGGGGCCGCCGTGACGAACGCGACGGTGCTGATCTTCGGAGAGCGGATCGCCGATCCGATCGCGCTGCTCGCGCGCATCGGCGGGCCGGTGATGATCGTGCTGTCGATGCTCGGCCTCACCATCGCGACGCTGACGACCAACATCGCGGCGAACGTGGTGGCGCCCGCCAACGGCTTCTCGAACCTCGCGCCGCACCGCATCTCGTTCAGGCAGGGCGCCGTGATCACCGCCGTGATCGGTGTCCTGATCATGCCGTGGCGGCTCTACACCGATGCCGCCGCGTACATCTTCACGTGGCTGATCGGCTACGGCGCCCTCCTGGGCCCGGTCGCCGGGATCATGATCGCCGACTACTTCATCGTGCGCCGCGGCGTGCTGGTCGTGAACGATCTGTACCGCCGCGGCGCGAGCTACGAGTACCGCCATGGCGTGAACGGCGTGGCCATCGCCGCGCTGGTGCTGGGCGTGGCGCCGAGCCTGCCCGGATTCGTGGCGGCGCTGCGCGGCACCCCGGCCGCGCCGCCGTTCGCGGGACTGTACAACTGGGCGTGGTTCGTGGGATTCCTGGTCGCGGCGGTCGTCTACGTCGTGGGAATGCAGACCGGCAAGCGCACGGAGCACGGAGCAGCACGTGTCGGCGCCTAACACCGCTCCCGTTCTGACGGACGAGCAGCTGGCGAGGAACTTCGCAGACATCGCGCCGCCGCTGACGCCCGACTACGCGCTGCTCGAAGCCAACAAGTGTCTCTTCTGCCACGACGCGCCCTGCACCATCGCCTGCCCCACGCACATCGACGTGCCGGCGTTCATCAAGAAGATCGCGACCGGCAATCTGCGCGGCTCAGCACGGGTGATCCTCGACGCCAATCCCTTTGGGCACTCCTGCGCGCGCGCCTGTCCCGTGGAGGTGTTGTGTGAAGGCGCCTGCGTCCTGAACGACCGCGACGAGCTGCCGATCAAGATCGCGCTGCTGCAGCGGCATGCGACCGACCATGTGCTCAAGAAAAGGCTCAAGCTGTTCGAGCCCGGGGCACCGACCGGAAAACACGTCGCGATTGTTGGAGCGGGACCAGCGGGGCTGTCGTGCGCCCGGGATCTTCGCGTCATGGGACACACCGTTACCGTGTTCGAGAGTCGTGCTCAACCGGGTGGGCTAAACACCTCCGGCATCGCCGAATACAAGCTCAAGGCCGACGTCGCGCTCGCCGAGGTGCAGGACATCCTGGATCTCGGGGTGGAGCTCAGGGCGGGTGTGGTGGTGGGCCAGGACGTCCCGCTCGACCGGCTGCTCGCCGAATATGATGCCGTCTTTGTGGGCGTCGGCCTGGGAGCGACGAAGGCGCTCGGCATCCCCGGCGAGGACCTGCCCGGCGTCATCGACGCCTTGCGCTTCATCGAGCACCTCAAGACCCATCCCTACCGGGAGACGGATGTCGGCAGGCACGTGGTGGTCATCGGCGCTGGTAACACAGCGATCGATGCTGCCACTCAGGCCAAGCGCCTCGGCGCCGCGGAGGCGACGATCGTCTACCGGCGCGGTGAGCGCGACATGTCGTGCTATCACTACGAGTATGAGCTCGCCAAGCGCGACGGCTGCGGCTTCCGGTTCCACGCGGTGCCGCAGCGCATCATCGCCAACGGACATGGCGGCATCGCCGGCCTCGAGGTGCGGACGCCGCAGGGCACCGAAACGCTGGCCTGCGACATGGTGATCGTCGCCATCGGCCAGGGCGCTCCTGCGCTCTCGTGGCCGGCGGACCATCCCAACGTTTTTGTCGGCGGTGACTGTGCGAACGGCGGCGCGGAAATCGTCAACGCCGCGGCGGAAGGCGTGGCGGCGGCACGGAAGATCGATGAGATGCTGAATCGTTAATGAACCCGGGCTGAGGGCCCGGGCTCGGCGGTGGGCGCGCCCTTAGAGGGCGCACTCGGGCCGAGCGCGCGCTCTCAGCGCGCGAACGCTCGGAGCGACCATGGCTGATCTCACCACGAACTTCGCGGGCATCACGAGCCCGAACCCCTTCTGGCTCGCATCGGGCCCGCCCACGAACACCTACGGCCAGGTGGCCAAGGCGTTCGACGAGGGCTGGGGCGGCGCGGTCTGGAAGACGATCGGCGAGCCGATCATCAACGTCTTCTCGCGCTACGGCTCCGTGGACCTGGGCGGCACGCGCATGATGGGCTTCAACAACATCGAGCTGATCAGCGACCGGCCGATCGCCGACAACTTGAAGGAGATCGCGGAGGTCAAGCGCAATTATCCCAAGCAGGCCGTGATCGCGTCGCTCATGGTCGAGTCGAAGCGCGAGACGTGGCACGACATGGTGCGGCGGACGCAGGACACCGGCGCGGACGGCATCGAGCTGAACTTCGGCTGCCCGCACGGGATGAGCGAGCGCGGCATGGGCAGCGCCGTCGGCCAGGTGCCCGACTACACCTGCCAGATCGTCGAGTGGGTGAAGGAAGTGGCGACGATTCCGGTGATCGTGAAGCTCACCCCCAACGTGACCGACGTGACGTACATCGCGCGTGCCGCGGTGCAGGGCGGCGCCGATGCCCTCTCGCTGATCAACACGATCAACTCGATCGTCGGCGTGAACCTCGACACGTTCGAGCCGCAGCCTTCGGTGGACGGCAAGTCGAGTCACGGCGGCTATTGCGGCCCCGCCGTGAAGCCGATCGCGCTGCATCTCGTGTCAGCGGTTGCGGGCGATCCGGCGGTGAAGATCCCGATCTCGGGCATCGGCGGTATCGCCACGTGGCGCGACGCCGCCGAGTTCATCGCGCTGGGAGCCGGCAGCCTGCAGGTCTGCACCGCGGTGATGCACTACGGCTTCCGGATTGTGGAGGACCTGATCGACGGCCTGTCCAACTGGATGGACGAGCGGGGCCACCGCACTCTGGCCGATGTGCGCGGCCGGGCGCTGCCGCGGGTGACCAAATGGGAGGAGCTGAACCTCAACTATCACCTCCTGGCGCACATCGACCAGGACACGTGCATTCGCTGCGAGCTGTGCTGGACGGCGTGTGAAGACGGCGCCCATCAGGCGATTCGGCGGCTGGAACGCAACGGGAATGGGGAAGCGGGAAACGGGAAGCGTGGCCCCGTAGTCGAGATCATCGAGGAGGCGTGTGTCGGGTGCAATCTGTGTGCGGCGGTGTGCCCGGTGCAGGGCTGCATCACGATGCGGCCGGTGCCGAACGACTATCCGGCGGTGGGCTGGAAAGACTACGCGGCGGGACGGGGGAAACTGGCGCCGCGCTCGGAGCACTTTCACACCGCTGCCTGGAGCGCAGCTCCGAAGCCCTGATTTCCAGGCTCAGAGGCTGGTCGGGGGACTTACGGGCTGGTGTGCCGCCGGTGCTTCTGGTTCGGGGGTGAAGTCCTCGCCCGGATTGATGAAGCGATCCTGCTCGAAATGATACTGCTTGTCATACAGCTGCCGGTACCGGCCGTGCTTGTCCAGCAGCTCGGCGTGGGTCCCCCGCTCCACGATCTCGCCCCCTTCGAGCACGAGGATCTGGTCGGCGCTGCGAATCGTCGAAAGCCGGTGGGCGATCACGAACGTCGTGCGGCCGCGCCGTAGCGCGCGCAAGCCGTCCTGAATCTTGGCCTCGCTCTCGGAGTCGAGGCTCGAGGTCGCCTCATCGAGCACGAGAATCCGGGGGTCCGCGAGGATGGCGCGGGCGATCGCGATCCGCTGACGCTGGCCGCCCGACAGCTTTACCCCGCGCTCGCCCACCACCGTCTCGTAGTTCTGGTCGAACTGCTCGACGAATTCGTCGGCGTGCGCGATCCGCGCGACGGCCTGTATCTCCTCCCGCGTCGCGTGGGGCTTGGCGAACGCGATGTTCTCGGCGACCGTCCCATCGAACAGAAAGTTGTCCTGGAGCACCACGCCGAGCTGCGTGCGATAGTCGGCGAGCGGAACCGTGGCGAGGTCGCGGCCGTCGACCAGCACCCGTCCCTGCTCGGGGCGGTGAAACGCGAGCACGAGCCCGATCAGGGTGCTCTTCCCCGAGCCGGACGAGCCCACGAGCGCCGTGGTGGACCCCGCGGCGGCGTGGAACGACACGTTCTTGAGTACCGGCACACCGGGCTTGTAGGCGAACGTCACGTGCTCGAACGCCACGTCGCCCCGCACCGCGCCGAGCGGCGCCCGGTTCGCGTCGTCGGCGTCCTCGGTGGTCATCCGGCGCAGCTCGTGGATGCGATCGAGTCCGGCGAACGCCTCGGTGATCTGCGTGCCGATCGACGCGATTCCGATGAGCGGCGCGGCCACGAGCCCCACGAAGAAGATGTACATCACGAAGTCGCCCAGCGTCATCGTGCCCGCGAGAATCGCGCGCCCGCCCACGATGATCATCAGCACGCCGATCGCGCCGATGACGAGTGTGGCGAAGGCCCCCAACCCCGACACGCCCGTCATGGTGGTGGCGACGTTGCGGAACAGGCGGTGCGCGCCGCGCGCGAAGACGAGCCGCTCGCTCCGCTCCGACCGGTACGCCTTCACGATGCGGATGCCGCCCAGTGTCTCGGCCAGACGCCCGGTGACCTCGGCGTTGATCTTGCCGCGATCCCGAAACAGCGGCCGGAGCCGCGTGAAGGCGAAGGCCATGCCGCCGCCGAACACCGCCAGGATCAGGATCGACATCACCGTCAGCTGCCAGTTGAGCCACAGCAGCACGCCGAACGCGATCCCCGCCGTCACGAGCCCGCCGATGAGCTGCACCACCCCCGTCCCGACCAGGTTGCGGATGCCCTCGGCGTCCGTCATGACCCGCGAGATCAGGATGCCGGTCTTGGTCGAGTCGAAATAGGCGATGGGCAGCCGCAGCACGAACGCCTGGATCGACTTGCGCATCTCGGTGATGGCCCGCTGCGCCGCCACGCCGAGGATCTGCGACAGGCCGAACGACGTGACCGCCTGGACGAGCGTCGCCGCCCCCGCCGCGATGGCGATGATGCCGAGTAGCTCGACCTGGCGCTGCCCGATGACCTGATCGATCAGGTACTTGGAGGAGGCCGGCAGGACCAGGCCCGCCAGCCGGTTGACCAGCATCAGCCCCAGGCCGAGGGTGAGCCTCCGGCGGTGCCGCCAGATAAGGTCGCGCGCTTCCTGCCAGGCATTCGCGTAGTTCGGCTTCTTCTTCGGCTCTGCCACGCAGGAAAGCTAGTCAGGGGCGCCAGAGCGGCCACCCGACCGCCCGGCGTGGCACTACCGCGCCGGCACCGGCCGGATCAACAGACCGGTCGTCGACACGCGGACCTCCACCGTGGCCGGTTCGGTGGCCCCAATGAACGTCGCCGAGCCGTACTCGGCGTCCACCAGCGGCCGCAGCAGCCAGGACCCGCGCGCGAGATCGAACGCATCGAACGGCTTGCGCACCGCCAGCGAATGCACGGTCCGCTCCCGCCCCTGCTCGTCGGCCAGCGTGCGGTAGCGTCCCGCGATCCGGTCGAGCTCGTACGCCGTGTGCAGTCCGATCAGATTGGCGACCGGCCGCCACTTGAGGACGTGCGCGTCGACATAGACGGCATCACCGGCAAGCTCGAACATCAGCAGGCGGCCGTCGGCCAGCGTCACGGTGGCGCGGAAGCGCTGGGGCCCGAGCGGGTCGGTGCGGATGGTGGCGGCGACGACCTCATGGGTGAGGGCGCGGTAGCCGCGGATGCCCACCGTGATCGCGGCGCTGAGCGCGGCGAGCGCGAGGCAGAGCGCGGCGACGAGAAAGGTGACCAGCGAGCCGAGACGCTGGCGGCGGCGCCACGCCCCGGCGCCCGCCAGCAGGAAGGCGACGGTGAGAATCAGGAAGGCGAGCGCGAGCAATGTCGTGACAGGCATGCCCTACACATTATCCGCGTTCGCGCTCTGGCGCGAATCGGGCGGGCGCGCCACCTTGTTCGCTCACCGGAGAATCCATGAAGCGATCGACGCTCATCACCGTCGCGGTCATCGTCGCCGTGGTCGCGCTCTTCTTTTATATGACCACCGCCCGGGCCGGCCAGGAGTGCACGGTCTGCGTCGAGTTCCAGGGCGGCGCGAACTGCGCGACGGCGGCGGGACAGACGGCCGCGGAGGCGACGGAAACGGCGCACAACACCGCCTGTGGCCCGCTCGTGCGCGGCATGAATGAGTCGATCGCCTGCGGGAATCGCCCGCCGGTTTCGGTGCAGTGTCGCGCGCGCTAGCGGAATGACGGATTTTGCGCTGCCGCGATTGGCGATCCCCGCGCAACTGTTGCTCACTGAAGGGCCAGAACGCCGCGGTGAGATCTACGTGATGGAACGCGTGCCGCAGCACGCGGGCCACGAGACCCCGCTGGACATGCTCAATCGCCCCGAGGGATTTTTCCCGTTTCGGCCCGCGGGCGAGCGGGTGGGGGGAGGCGTGCTGCTCGTCGCCAAGGCGCGCACGATCCGCCTCTCGGCGCCGCGTCAGGCGACGGACGAGGATCCGGCCCGGCTGTCGGCCGCGAAGATGGCCGGCATCGCGCTCACGCTGGCCGACGGCTCCGAGCTCTCCGGCTGGGCGACGCTGGAGCTCCCGACGCACCACTCGCGGCTGCTCGACTACCTCAACGCGTCCACCGATCCGTTCTTCGCGGTCACGACCGCCGAGCAGGTGCATTTCGTCAATCGCGCGCACGTGCTGTTCGCGCGGCCGGAGGACTGACCGATGCCGGCTCGGCTCGATCCGTTCGTGGACGTGATGCTGCGCGAGGGGGCGGACCAGCTCTATCTGCTGCCCGATGAGCCGGTGACGCTCGTGAAGGACGGCAAGCCGCGCAAAGTCAGCAAGCAGCCGCTCACCGATCAGCACATCTACGCCCTCATGGTCGAGGTCGCGCCGCCCGAGGCGGCGGACAAGATCGACCAGCAGGCCGAGACGGAGTTCGAGTACGCCGCCGGCAACGGCCTCGTGCGCGTGCGCATCGTGCCGGAGGCGGGACGGCTCACCGCCGTCGTCTCGCCCGTCCGGCGGGCGAGCGCCGAAGCCACTGCCGTGCGGCCCGCCACGCCGCCGAAACCGCCGCGCGCCTCGGTGATCGCGGCGGCCCCGATGGTGGAGGAGCCGGTCGCGGCGTCGCCGGTCGCGGCGCCGCCCGCCGGGGAGCTCCCCGGAGAATTCGCGGCCTCGCACTACCAGGCGGCCGAGCAGCGGCTCGGCAAGCTGCTGCGGGCGCTGGTCCAGTCGCACAGCTCCGACCTGCATCTGCGGGTCGGCGAGCCGCCGATGTTCCGGACGCACGGAGAGATCCAGCGTCAGCCGGGACCGGCGATGAGCGTCAACGATCTCGAGCTGCTGGTGCTCTCCATCATGCCGGAGCGCAACCGCGGCGAGTGGAAGGAGACGGGCGACACCGATTTCGCCTACGAGATTCCCGGCGTGGCGCGCTATCGCGTCAACGCGGCGCGGGACCGCAAGGGTCCGGTGGCGGTCTTCCGGGTGATCCCCGCCAAGGTCGTCACGGTCGAAGAGATGGGACTGAGCGAGGAAGTACAGCGCCTCTGCTATCTGACCAAGGGTCTGGTGCTCGTGACGGGCCCGACGGGATCGGGCAAGTCCACCACGCTGTGCGCCATGGTGGACCTCGTGAACCGGTCGCGCTCCGACCACATCATCACGATCGAAGACCCGATCGAGTTCGTGCACGAGAACAAGAAGTGCCTGATCACGCAGCGCCAGGTCCACGTGCACACGGAGAGCTTCAAGACGGCGCTGCGGGCGGCGCTGCGCGAGGACCCCGACATCGTGCTGGTCGGCGAGATGCGCGACCTCGAGACGATCGCGATCGCGATCGAGACGGCCGAGACGGGGCATCTCGTGTTCGGGACACTGCACACCACGACCGCGGCGTCCACCGTGGACCGCATGATCGATCAGTTCCCGGCCGACCGGCAGTCGCAAATCCGGGTGATGCTGTCGGAATCGCTCAAGGGCGTCATCTCGCAGACGCTCTGCAAGAAGATCGGCGGGGGGCGGGTAGCGGCCCGGGAGATCTTGCTGACCACGCCGGCGATCTCCAACTTGATCCGGGAGGCGAAGACGTTCCAGATCCCGTCCATCATCCAGACGAGCAAGAAGCTCGGGATGCTCACGCTCAACGATGCCCTGCTCGAGCTGGTCGAGAAGAAGCTCGTTTCACCCGACGAGGCCTACGTGAAGTCGGTGGAAAAGGCCGGCCTCGCCGCGTCGTTGAAGGCCAAGGGATTCAAGATCACTCTCACCGCGGAGGCCTGATATGAAGCGTTGCGCCGTCCCCCTCGTGCTCGTCGTGGTGGCCGCCTGCCACGACGCCACTCCACCCGCGGCGCCGGAGTCCAGCGCGCGCGTGACGGCCTATGCACCGCAGCAGGTCGAGCGGTGGTTCGATCTCATGGCGCGTGAGGGGCTCGCCCTTCCCGCGACCGTCCTGGCCGACTACGACGAGCAGACCAATCGCGTGGTGGTGGGCGTCGAGCATGCCGCCGCGGCCGCCAGCGTGCGCAGCCTCGCCGCCCGCCTCGGCGTGCCGGCCGCGGCGCTCGAGATCCGCCAGATGGAGCCGATCACGTATGCGGCGACGCTGCGCGACCGGATCGATCCCAGAGTCGGCGGGATCCAGATCCACTTTGGTAACTTCCTCTGCACGCTGGGCTTCAACGCCACCGACGGCACCGAGAACTCGTTTATCACGAACTCGCACTGCACCAAGCGGCAGGGCGGCGTCCAGGGGACGGTCTATTACCAGCCGCTGCAGAGCGTGGACGGCGCCTCCATCGGAACCGAAGTCGAGGATCCGGTATACGTCCGCGGCATCCCGGGCTGCCCGCGCGGCAAGGCGTGCCGCCGCAGCGACGCGTCGCGCGCCCTGTACAACGCGGGCGTCAACTTCGATCGGGGCCGGATCGCGCAGACCAGCGGGCCCAACACCGGGTCGCTCGAGATCACGGGCTTCCTCGATTTCGCGGGCGAGGACCTGCGCGACGTGTTCACGATCGGCGAGACGATCAACAAGGTGGGCCGCACGACCGGCTGGACGCAGGGTCAAGTGTCCGCAACGTGCGCGACCGTGAACGTGTCGCGCTCGCGCATCAGCCAGATCTGCCAGACGATCGTCGAGGGCGACGCCCAGATCGTCGGCGCGGGCGACAGCGGGTCGCCGATCTACACGACGGCGCACCGGCTCGCCGGCATCCTGTGGGGCGGGAACTCGTCGGGGACGCTCCTGGTCTTCAGCCCGCTCAAGAACATCGAGGATGAGCTCGGCGCCCTGGAAACGCAGTAACCGCCACGTCGGCTCGCTGGACGTGAGCTGATGGCGCGATCGATCGCGGTCAGCCTGGTGCTCGTCGGGGCCGCAGTCGCGTGCGACCCGCAGCCTCCGACCGGGGAGCCCGCCACCTGTCCCGCGAATGCGCTCACCGTGACGATCGGGCGCGATTCATTGGGACCTCTGGCGCGCGGGATCGGGTTCCTCCACGGCATCAGCGATCCCCACCAGGCGCCGCAGCAGTTCCCCGACCCGACGCTCGTCGCCGCGCTGGCGCCGACGTTCTGGCGCGTGTCCGACGGCTGGCACGTGCAGCTGGCGGAGCCGTTCGGCGTCAGCACCACGTTCGTGCTGTACGACGGCTACGCCGACTACGATCCCAGCGTCCGTCCGTGGGACGATTGGGCCGCCTGGGAGGCGTGGGTCGCGCAGGTGGTGCGGGCCGACTCGACGGCCGGCGGCATCGTGGATTGGTGGGACGTGTGGGGCGAGCCCAACTTCGCCCAGGATCCGGCGCAGGTGGCGGAGACGTATAAACGCGCGCACGACGTCATTCGCTCGATCGCGCCGGCCGCACGCATCGTCGCGCCCAGCGTGGTCGCCTGGAACGAGGCGACGATCGCGGGTTTTCTCGACTACGCCGTCGCGCAGGGGCTCACGATCAATGCGATCTCCTGGCACGAATTCGGCCAACCGGGCGAGCTCTCCGCGCATGTGACGCGAGCCCGCGAGCTCGTGGCCGCCCGACCCTTCCTGGGCTCGCTCGCGATCCATATCAACGAATACGAGCCGTACGAGCAGCACCTCATCCCCAGCCGCGGACTCGCCTGGCTGGATGCCTTCGAGCGTACGGGCGTCAACGAATCCCATCGGGCCTGCTGGGACGTGGTGGAGGGAGCCGACCAATGGAGCACGTGCTGGAACGGGCTCGACGGGCTCCTGATGAAGGACAACGTGAGGCCGCAGGCGTTGTACTGGCTGTATCACGCGTACGCCCGGATGGCGGGCCAGCGTCTCGCCGTTGACTCGGGCGCGGGCGTCGTCGTGCTCGCCGCCGTCGAGAACACCTCGCGGACCTTGCGCGCCCTCGTCGGCCGGGCGTCACCCTCGACCGAGCCGGATCCCGTGGACATCGCGGTGACCATCGAAGCGCCCGCCTGGGCCGGGGCGTCGCTGGCCTACACCGTGGACGGCATCCCGTACACGTCGGCGCAGCTCGCGCCGCAGGCATTGGCGCAACCCGTGCCGGGGCCGCGGGGGCGCGCGAACGTGAACTCGGGCACCGTCACGCTGCAGCTGCGTTGCGTGGGTCTGGGCGAGGTGCGGGTGCTCCGGCTGGAGCCGTGATCCCGGGCAAAAAGAGAGAGCCACCGGTCGGATTTGAACCGACGACCGCTCGATTACGAATCGAGAGCTCTACCACTGAGCTACGGTGGCGTGGTGCTGCGACAACGAGTTACGGCTGCGGTCGAGAGGTCTACGCCGTGGTGCCAGAAAACGCCCCCGGCGTGCTCCGCCGAGTCCTAAGTTAGCCGAGCCCTCCCCGACGCGGTACTCCACCTTACCGACTCATTGGGCGCTACCGCGCTCCTGGACCAGGCCGTCCACGGACCGACAACGTATCGGAGGTGGCGGACACGAAAAGGCCCCGGATCGCTCCGGGGCCTTCGTCCCCTCCCATCGCTCGAGCAACCCTACGCGGCGACGACCTTCAGCCACCCTGTTCCGCGAACCTCCGCTGCGGGTAGCTCACCGGGACGGGACTGCCTGGGAACGCCGCTCAGGTCATAAAACCACGCGAGTCCGGGGATAACAGCCGGAAACTGAGTGGGCTCAGGTATCGCCGTGCCAAGTCCTGTATAGTCCGAGATGTTGCGCTTCCGCCGGAGCGTATCGAGGACGGTGATTCGAGCAGCCGGCAGTCCGATCGTCAATGAGAGCGCCTGCACAACAGTCATGTGGTGCCCTGGGCGGCTCGTATCCGGCCGATAGCCATGCGCCATCATCGCAGCGAGCGCGGCTTGCATGATTGCCTTGTATGCAGCATCGAATCGCGTTTCCGGCGTGATGCCGCGCGCCCGAGCGTCACCCAGGTTGCGCTGCGCCGCCGCAAGGAGCTGCTGAATTTCCGCTGGATTAGGAGGATGCTCCTTGAGCTGCCCGATCTTCAACAAGTTCTGCAAGCTCACGAGCGTCTCCCATCAGGAAGATCTTGGGTTCGCGGAGCACCCTTGTTACAAAACGATCACCAGTGATCGCCTTCGAACGGAATGCGGCCTCTGTCATGACAACGGGGTTGATCTCGCGCCGCAACTGATCGCGCGTCCGGCTCAGCGCCTCCACTACACCTGCGAACGATATGCCCCCGATGACCATAACGTCCACATCGCTCACGGTGCGTTCCTTTCCTTGCGCGACGGATCCAAAAATAAAGGCCATCCGAATTCCTTTGCCGAGTCGCTTCAGCGCGTCGCGCAGGACGTCGGCGAGTCCCGCCGTCTTACGAAAGATCGCGGCCAGGTCCTCATAGATGGGGCATGTGCGGTCAGCCTGGTAACGGACGTGATTCCCGGCCGTGGAGCGGATCAAGAGTCCAGCGTCGGCAAGCAGCTTGAGTTCCCGATGCAATGAACCGGCGGGAGTTCGCGTCAGCCTCGCGATCTCGCGCACGTAGAACGTCTCGTCCGGCCGCAGCAGCAGCAGCGCCAGAATGCGGCGCCGGTACGACCCGATCAGCACCTCAATGAGTGACGACGTTCGTCTCGCGCGTCTGGTTGCTGTTCTCATATTGAGAACAAACGTAGCAATTCTGAGAACACCGCGCAACATGGCGTGGTGTCAATAGTGGTGTCCGTGCGTTGATCGCTCGCGAGCGCTGGCAATCGTGGTGCCTGCACGCACCGCTGAAACACAACGGCCAGCGCTGGCAGGCGCTGGCCGTGCGGGATTACGAACCGCCCGCCTTCACACTCCGTTCACCTTCTCATCACGCGGTTCGGTTCACCCTTGTTCCAAGACCGACTTCGGCCGCCAGACCGCTCGACAGAGGAGGACCATGATCGCGCTGCTCCTGCTCGGATCGCTGTGCGAACCCATCCAAACGCCGACTCCCCCGCCACCGGACTCCGCGGTCCTTCGCGTGACGCCGATCCGGTACGAGCTCACGGTCCGCATCGACTATGCGCAGCAGCGGCTCGACGGCACCGCGCGGATCACGCTGCGGAACTTCTCCGCCACGCCCGTCACCGAGGTCCCCCTACAGCTCTACCGCCTGATGGAGATCCGGGCGGCGGACGTGAATGGAACGCCGGCGCCGTGGACGCAGCGCGTCGTGGGCGTCTCGGACTTCTCCAAGCTCCAGGTCACCCAGGCCAGCGTGACCCTCCCCCGACCCCTCCCTCCCGGTGGGACGGTCGATCTCCAGGTGCGCTACGACGGCCACCTGCTCGGCTACGCGGAAACGGGCATGGCCTATGTGCGAGACCACATCGACCCATCGTTCACGATCCTGCGCGACGACGCCCTCGCCTTTCCGCAGGTCGGCTATCCGTCCATGGCAGCAAACCGGCGCGCGCCGTTCCCGTCGTACGACTACCTCGCACGTATCACCGTCCCCGAGTCGTTAGTCGTCGTGAACGGCGGTCGCCTGGTGGAGCGGACCGCCGCGGCAGGATGGGCCACGTACGTCTATCGGAGCGTCAAGCCGTCGTGGCGCATGGATTTCGCGATCGGCGATTACGCCGTGATCGACGTCCGACCGATCCGGGTTGCCTACCTCCGGCGGGATTCGGTCGGGGCGCGCAGAATCGCCGCGAGCGCGCGGCGCTCCCTCGACCTCTTCACGGCCTGGTTCGGGAAGCTGCCGGGGGACCCGAGCCTGACCATCGTGGAGCTCGAGGACGGGTATGGCTCGCAGGCGGACGTGGCGGCCATCATGCAGACCGCGGCCGCATTCCGCGATTCTACACGGGACCACGAGCTGTACCACGAGGTGAGTCACCTCTGGAATCCCCCCGCAAAGGATCTGCCGTCGCCGCGCTGGAACGAGGGACTCGCGAGCTTCCTGGAGGACCTCGTCGAGGAGCAGTTCACCGGGCGACCGGTCGCCGGGAAGCGTGCCGATCAGCTGCTCGACTGGCTGCGGAGCATCGCCTCCCGCCGGGAACGGCTGACCCGCGTGCCGCTCATCCACTATGGGAAGGAGCAAATGACCGACTTCTCCTACAGTGAGGGCGCGCTGCTCTTTCACCTGCTGTACGGCGTGGTCGGTCCCGAGCGGTTCCGCGCCATCATCGGCGGCTTCTCCCGTCAGTACGCCACCACCGGCGCATCGACCACCGATTTCGTGGCCTTCGCGAGTCGGACGGCACCGATGGACCTGAAGCAGCTGTTCGACGACTGGGTCTACACGACCGGCTGGTGGCCGGCGATCAAGGACGGCGCGACCTACGCGGAGCTGGTTCGGCGGTATCAGGCGGCTGCGAGGCACTCGACACGCTAGAGGACACCGGCGCCCGCTGCGGTGTCAATGGTGGCGCCAAAACCGTCGTTTCTAATCAGCGCTGGCCGTGCGGGATTACGAATCGAGAGCCCTACCACGCCCCCTCCGCACCAACACCGCAAACGGCAGGAAGTATGCGCTGAGCGTGCGCGCGGCGTCGGCGACGGATTCGGGGTCGAAAAAGAGCCGGCAGAACTCCTCCCGAGACCGCAGGATCTCTCGACGACGGTGCCCCCCCCATCGAGGGTCGCGGGCAGTCAGGTCGAACAGCTCCAGCGCCCGCGCCAGCGCCCGCTCGAAGCGGTCGGCCCGCTGGGCCTGCCACGCGGCGATCGCCCGATCCACTTCGCTCCCCACGTTCGCGAGCTGCTCGGCGAGCGTCAGCGTCACCCAGCGCCCCTCGGCAAGGCCGGCATGGCTCGTCATCCTGCTGGTCCTCCTTCAACGAGCGTCGCTACGATCTCGCCGATGACCCCGCGCCGCTGCGCATCTTCGACCCGCCGGGTGCGGTTCCCCTGCGACGGACGGACGTTGATCATCGAATCGAACTCCAGCCACGCGTCACTCGGCTCCGCCGGATACAGATTGATGCCCCAGAGGTCCGCCTGCGCCGATCCATCCTCCATTAACGCGGCCTCCTCGTCGGAGTGCAGCTCGCCGCCGATCGCCATCACGCGCCGTCGCACGTCCACGACGGCCTTGACCATGTCCCCGAACTGCGTCGCCGCAAGCGCGGCGAGGTGCGCCCGGGTCGTGGCGCTGCGGAGAATCTCGACCATGCGTGGTCTCAGGGCCTCGGCTGCTCGGCGGCCCGGCGCACAGCGACGAGCAGACGTTCTATCTGCCCCGCGTCCGGTGTGGCGTTCCGGTACAGCGTACGGGCCGCCTCGCCCAGGCGGCGCAGTGCACGGCGGTAGGCCCGGCAGCGCCGGCACATCATCAGGTGGACGCCGAGCGACAGCCGGCGCGCCAGTGGCGCGTCGCGCCACGCTTCGGTGGCCAGGAGCTCGACGACCTCCTTACAGCGCAACATCGGCACTCCCTTCGATGCCTTTCGATTCCAGGCACTCCCGCAGCGCGTTGCGCGCCCGGAACAGCAGGACTCGGAGATTATTGCGGCTCACCTCGAGCACGTTACACACTTCGTCCACGTCCAACTGCTCGACCTCGCGCAGCACGAAGGCGGCGCGCCGCCGCTCGGGCAGTCGCTCGAGGCACTCCTCGAGCATCTTCATGGCCTGTCCGGCCGCCAGCTGGACGTCCGGGGATCGCGGCGGCTTGATCCATTGGCCGCGCGCGTCGAACCGCGCGTCAACCACCGCGTCGATGTCGTCTACCGTCGCTTCGCGGGCGACGGCGCGCCTCCGTTCGGCGATCTTGTTGAAGAGGATTCCGAACAGCCAGGTGCGCACGCTGGCACGACCGTCGTAGCGGTCGGCTTTCTCCACGAATACGAGCAGGACCTCCTGCACCGCGTCGTACGCATCCGCCCCACTCAAGCCGGCGGCCCGCGCGCCGCGCAGCAGCGGGCCGATGTTCTCCCGGGCCACCGCTTCAAGCGCGGCCGGATCGCGACCCCGGATGGCGTCACGGCGCTGCAGGGGCTCGCGCGGCGTGGTCATGGGGCTCCGGGAGCAGCCATACCAGAGTCTAACCGCTCGCCGACTGTAACGAGTCGGGCTCGGTGGACAATAACTCCCGGAGGCACCTCGCACGATCTCTCATTTCGAGGAAGACACTGATGAACGCAAGCACTGCACGCACCATTCCCGGAGCCGGGCTCCTGGCTCTAGCGTTGCTCGCCGTCCCGGCCCAGGCCCGCGGCCAAGGCATGGGCGCCCCGCCACAGAGCAAGGCAGTGACGATCAGTGGTGTGGTGGTGGACGTGAGCTGCAAGTTCGGGCAGGGATTGACTGGCAACGACCACCGCATGTGCGCGCAGGTGTGCGCCGATCGCGGCATCCCGCTCGCCATCCTCGCGGACGACGGCACGCTCTACATTCCGACCAGCGCCGCCATGCCCGGCGACGGACAAAACGGACGCCTGAAGCCGTTCGCCGAGCAGCATGTCACCGTGAAAGGTAAGGCATTCCAAGCGGGCGGCGCGCACGCGCTCCAGATCGCAACAATCCAGCGGTCGTGACGCGCTCGCGGTTCGGCTGGGCCAGCCTCGCCGCACTGACGGGGCTGGCCGGCCTGGCCACAG
>JAUYMC010000383.1 GCA_030699545.1 Gemmatimonadales bacterium
AAGACCCTGCGCCCGATGGAAGAGCAGCTCGCCCGCCTGCGAGCGGAGATCTACCGCACCCTCACGCCGATGCAGCGCGTGCAGGTCGCCCGCCACCCCCGCCGGCCGTACCCCCTCGATTATCTGAGCACGATTTTCTCCGATTTCGTGGAGCTGCACGGCGATCGGCTGTACCGCGACGATCCCGCGATCATCGGCGGCTGGGCGCGCATCGACGGCACCAGTGTGATGGTCATCGGCCACCAGAAAGGCCGGGACACCAAGGAAAATCTCTACCGCAACTTCGGCATGGCGCACCCGGAGGGATACCGCAAGGCGATGCGGCTGATGCAGCTCGCCGCCCGGTTCGGCGCGCCGGTCATCACGCTGGTGGATACGCCGGGCGCCTATCCGGGGCTCGGCGCCGAAGAGCGTGGCCAGGCGGAGGCCATTGCCCGCAGCCTCATCGAGATGGCGTCGCTCAAGACGCCCATCATCACGGCGGTGATCGGCGAAGGCGGCTCCGGCGGCGCGCTCGCGGTGGGACTCGCCGACCGGGTGCTGATGCTCGAGAACTCCGTCTATTCCGTGATCTCGCCGGAAGGCTGCGCCGCGATCCTGTGGAAAGACGCGAGCCAGCGCGAGCGCGCCGCGGAGGCCCTGAAGATCACCGCCCAGGACCTGCTCAACCTCGGCGTCATCGACGAGATCATCCCCGAGCCGCCCGGCGGCGCGCACGCCGACCCGGAGGCAGCCGCCGAAGCTCTGGGCGAAGCATTGCGGCGCCATCTGAGCCAGCTGCGCAAGTACAAGATCGACAAGCTGCTCAAGCGCCGCGAAGAGAAGTACCTTTCCATGGGTGCACTCACCGAGAAGTAATTGACCCCCCCCCCCGCTGCCACTGTCGAAGTCCGGTTCAAAGGCCAGCGCCGCGAGTACGCCCACGCCGCCGAGGACGTGCGGCCGGGCGATGCCGTGATCGTCGCCGTCGCGCGGGGTGAGGACCTCGGGCGCGTCTCGGCGATCGGGGAGCTCGCGGCGAAGAAATGCGAGCGGTGTGGTGCGTGCGGTCAGTCTCCCGCCGCCGACAGCGCCCCGTTGCGGGTCGTCCGAAAGGCCACGCCCGACGACCTGCGGGTGGAGGCCGAGCTGCGGGCGGCGGAAGACGACGTGCGCCGCCAGGTCCGGGACCGCGTGCGCGAGCACCGCCTCGTCATGAAGGTGTCGGATACCGAATGGCAGTGGGACCGCCGCAAGCTGACCGTCTACTTCACGGCGGAGCAGCGCGTCGATTTCCGCGCGCTGGTCCGCGATCTCGCCGCGCTGTTCCGGACGCGCATCGAGCTGCGGCAGATCGGCCCGCGCGACGAAGCCAAGCGGCTCGGCGGCATCGGTCGCTGCGGCCGCGAGCTGTGCATCGCGACCTGGCTGCCCGAGGGAAAGCCGGTGAGCCTGTCGCTGGCCAAGGCGCAGGGGTTGTCCCTCAATCCCACGCAGATCTCCGGACCGTGCGGCCGGCTGCTCTGCTGCCTCCATTACGAGCACGAGTTCTACGTGCAGCAGCGCAAGCGCTTCCCCAAGGAAGGCAAGGTGGTGCACACGGCGGTCGGGCCGGAGCGCGTGCTTTCCATCGATATCTTCCGCGAGCGCGTCAGCCTCCGGACCGAAGAGGGCAGCACGCGGATCGTGCCGCTCGAGCAATTCAAGGCCGAGCTGCGGTGACTAGGTTCTATCTCACAACCGCCATTGATTACTCGAACGGCGACCCGCACCTGGGGCACGCCCTCGAGAAAATCGGCGCCGACTGCATCGCGCGGTACCGGCGGCTGCGCGGCGACCGCGTGCACTTTCTCATGGGTATGGACGAGCACAGCCAGTCGGTGATCCAGGCCGCCGCCCGGGCGGAGGTGACGCCGCGGGCGTGGGTGGACGGCATGGCGGGCACCTTTGCCGAGTACTGGCGCCGCCTCGAGTGCAGCCACGACGACTGGATCCGCACCACCGAGCCGCGCCACGCGCGCGGCGTGGTGGCGCTGCTCGAGCGCATCCAGGCGCGGCGCCCCGAGGATCTGTTCGTCGCCCAGTACGAAGGGCTGTATTGCACCGGCTGCGAGGAATTCAAGCAGGGGGCCGACGTCGTCGACGGCCGCTGCGCCGAGCATCCCACGCTGGATCTCGTGGTGACGCGCGAGCGCAATCACTTTTTCCGGCTGAGCGCGTATCGCGATCAGGTGCTGGCGTTGATCCGGGACGGCACCATCGGCGTCGAGCCGGAGATCCGCCGCAACGAAGTCGTCCGGTTGCTGGAGCGCGGTCTGCAGGATGTCTCGATCTCGCGGCAGCGGCTGCCGTGGGGCATTCCGTTTCCCGGCGACGCCGAGCAGACGGTGTACGTCTGGTTCGACGCGCTCATCAACTATCTCTCGGCCACCGGGTTTCCCGACGCCGGGTACGAGCGGTTGTGGCCCGCGGACCTGCACATCGTGGGCAAGGGGATCACCCGCTTCCACTGCGTGATCTGGCCCGCGATGCTGCTCGCCGCGGGCCTCGGGTTGCCGCGCCTCGTGTGGGCGCACGGCTACGTGCAGTGGGAAGGCGCCAAGATGAGCAAGACCGCCGGCACCGCGGTGAGCGTGGACAGCGCCATCGCGCGTCACGGCGCGGATGCGCTGCGCTACTTTCTGCTGCGCGAGGTCGGATTCGAAAACGACGGCAACTTCACCTGGGAGCGCTTCGACGCGCGCTACGTCGCCGATCTCGCCGACACCTACGGCAATCTGGTATCGCGCGCGCTGTCCATGGTGCTGCGCTACCGCGAGGGCCTGGTTCCGGAGATCCGCGATGCCGACGCGCCGCTCGAGCGGCGGGCGCGGGAGACGTTCGACGCGTACACCGCCGCCATGAACGCGTACGATCTGCAGCGCGGCGCCGCGCTCCTCATCGAGCTGGCGTCGCACGCCAATCGCTACGTCGAGGAGACGGCGCCGTGGAAGCTCGCCAAGGAAAAGAAGGACGCGGAGCTGGACGCGGTCCTCGCCAGTCTGGTGCGGACGGTCTCGCGCCTCGCCGTCTTGTCGGTGCCGTTCATGCCGCGCAAGGCGGCGGAAGTGTGGAGCGTCCTCGGCGCCGGCCGGCCGCTCGCGGCCATGACCTTCGCCGATCTCGCCGATCTGCGCACCGACGGCCAACGGGTCTCCAAGCCCCCGCCCCTCTTCCCCAAGCCCGCCGTGGCCTAAACGGCCTACCGGGGAGGGCGTGACGGGGCGCACACCCCCTTTTCTTGACGGCAGCGTGCGCCGCAGCGTATGTTTGCTCCCCAATGCGAAAGAAGCATGCTGAGCGCCGCTGGACGGTGATGGTGGTCCCTCACGGGTCGGGCTCGTCTCGCGCCGTGGAGGTCTCCCAGACCGTCGTCAAAGCACTCCTCGGAATCGGGAGTGTCGTGGTGCTGTTGTTCCTGGTGCTCGGCGGCACCGCGCTCTCGCGCGGGATCAACGTCACGCGCAGCCGCGCGCTCGAGCGCGAGAACCGGCTGCTGTCGGGCGAGATTCAACGGCTGCGCGAGCGGCTCGTGGGATTGCGCGACACGATGAACGTGTTCGGCGAGCGCGAGCAGGCGCTGCGGCTTCTCGCCGGCCTCACCCCCACCGATCGCGAAGTGCAGCAGGCCGGCATCGGCGGCCCGAGCGGCGCGTGGTCGGACCGCGACAGCCTCTCGGCCGCGGGGCCGAACGGCTCGCAGGCGCTCGCGGCGCGCGTCGACATGGATCAGCTGACGCGGCGCGCGAACATTCTGGTGCGGTCGATCAGCGAGGCGTACGACTCGCTCTCCAGCCATCGGGACCGGCTCGCCGCGACGCCGTCGATCATGCCGACCAAGGGCTGGCTCACGAGTGCGTTCGCGCGCGAGCGCGCCCATCCGGTGCTGCACCTGTCGCGGCCGCACGAGGGCATCGACGTCACCGCGCCGATGGGCGCCGAGATCGAAGCGCCGGCCGCCGGCGTCGTCACGCAGGTGCTGTGGGTCGAGGGCTATGGCAACATGCTCACGATCGACCACGGCTACGGTCTCGTGACGCGCTACGCGCACTGCTCCAAGATTCTCGTGGTGCGCGGCCAGCGCGTGAAGCGCGGCCAGAAGGTCGCGCTGGTCGGGTCCACGGGGCTGTCCACCGGTCCGCACCTGCATTACGAAGTGTGGGTGAACGGCCGGCCGGCGAACCCGATGAAGTACGTGCTGCCCGACGCGATCGTCGATTGACGGCCGGTCAGCGGGTGCGAACCAGAATCGCCCCGCCTGCATGGCCCACCCCGAAGCGCGTCGTCGCATCCAGCCCGCTCAAGTATTCGATTTCCACCACGCTTGACGCCTGAATCCGCTCCAGCGACTCGGCGCCACCGATGCGCACGCCATCCACGTAGGCAACCACGATTCCTTCGTTAGGATTGGCGTTGAGTATGGCGCGCCGCTGGAGCCATCGGGGCCGCAGGCGCGCGATCGCCTGGTAGGCCGTCAGGACCGCCACGGAGCGGATTTCCTCGGCGCGCAGCACGCGCAACGACGAGGGTCCCGGAGACGAGGACGGGGAAGCGGTACTCGATCCGGCCGCACAGCCGATGGTCGTAACGAGAGCACCGAGCACGATGACCCATTTCGGACGGAACGTCACGGCACAACTCCGGGGAGGAGAGACGCTGAGAATCTCCGCGGTGCTCCCACGCCTCGCAAGAGGCCCGCGAACCCGATGAAGTACGTGCTGCCGGACGCGATTGTGGACTGATGGCAGCCGTTGCACCGTTGCTACGGTGCCCGTTCCATCCCCTGCTACGCGCCACTTGACGCCGTCGTGCCGCCGGGTTCGATTGCAAGAACCCTGCTGAGAGCACCCGCCCTCTGATTCGAGGCGCCTATGGGCTCGCCTTCGCTGCTCCCCCCGCTCGTTCTGTCTGTCGCCTTGATCGCGAACATTGCGTGTGCGCGGGCCGCGGAGCGCCAGCGCGACGTGGCGCAGAGCCCGGCCGGCGAAGACCTGATCACGGCAGAAGAAATCGCGGCCACCGGGGCGCGGACGGCGTGGGATGCGCTGCGTCGTACGGCGCCCTACCTCAACATGAGCGAGCGCGGCTCGGGCGAGCCGGCGGTGATGCGGCGGCGGGGGAAGTCGACGATCATCCTCAACGACGCCCCCATCGTGATGCTGGACGGCGTCCGGTTGGCGGACTTCCGCAACCTGAGCATGATTCCCGCCAACACCATCGATCACATGGTGGTGATCCGGGGCATCGACGCGACGACCTACTACGGCACGAACGCGGTCGGCGGGGTGGTCCTGATCAAGACCAAGACCGACTAGTCAGATCCGCGAACGAACGGCGGGAGGAGTGGCCATTGCGCCGCGCCTCCCGCCGTTCTGCTTCACCGATGACTTCCTACGGCAACCGATCGGCGCACTGCGTGAAGTTCGGATTGTTCTCCTCGTCGAACGGAACCGGCAGATTCACATCCGTACCGTCGTACTGGAGGTTCTGCTTGAAGTACGGACCCGTGGGGAACACCGTGTTCTCCGCCCGCGAGTACTGGCGGAGGAGGCGCCGCATGTCCGACAGCCGGTGCCCGGTGAGCCAGAGCCAGAACGCCCGCTCCCGAAACAGCTGATCCTGCCGGGCGGCTGGTGTGCCGGGATCTGTCAGGTCGGCCATGACCGGGATCGCCAGGCCATTCGCCGTGATGTACGCCGGCGGTGCGCTGCGAACCGCATTCAGGAACGGCAGGTAGGTGTTGCTCGCCCCCAGCCCGCCGGTGTTCATGGCGGCTTCAGCTTCGATCAACCGTGCTTCCAGACCGGACGCCAACGGAATCGACGCGTCCCGACCGAGGTAGCGGAGCTGGTCCCACTGCGGCGTGGCGCGGTCGAAGCCGACATCAGTGCCCCCGCCGGTCCGCACGAACGACAGCCGCGGGTCGCCGGCGCTGCGGTACGGCAAGCCCACGCCGGCCTCGACATCGGCCACGGAGTAGCGTTCGTTAAAACTGTTCGCGTTGACCACGCCGTTGTTCTGTCGGGCGCTGTTCAGCGAGTATGTGACCAGGTACGCGAAACCGGTCGGCACGGCCGCCACAGCCGTGGCCGCGGCCGTAAAGTTACCCTGATCGAGCCGTGCCCGCCCCTGGCCGACCCGCGCCAGGTCCGCGAGGTCCGCGTCCCCGGCGTTCGTGGCGGCGGTGAGCGCCGCGCCCAACCGGGCCAGGGCCGTGTCCAGCATCTGGGCCATGGTCAGTGGCTGCCCGAAGGTGGTGGAGCCGTCCGGATTGGCCCGGCTGAACGGAATCCCGGAGCACCAGTTCTCCGCAAAGAACAGGTACGTAAAGCCGGCGAGCGCCAGCATCTCGGCGTAGCCGGTCTCCGCGGTCAGATCGGGTGAAAAGTCCTCGTACCCGCGCGCCGCGAACTCCGTGCGGACGCGCGCCCGGCTCAACGTCCGGAACCAGTTCCCCATCGTGCCGTTCGTGATCTGCGTGTTCCGCCGATCGATTTCGATGCGCGTGGGGAACGTCTCGGAATTGATCCACTCGTCGCCGAGCAGGCCGCTGTACATGATGACGCCCTCGGTGCCACCCGACCCGTCGGCGCCGGAGCCGCCGTAGGCGAGCGCGAACTCGCCCAGGGCGGCGCGGCGAACGGTGGGCAGCGCGTCGGGCCCGGAAATACTCCCGGGTGTCAGGATATCGGGATCGGTCACTTCCAGAATCTTGTGGGTGTCGCAGCCCCCGAGCGGGAGCGCGAGCACCGCGATCAGAGCCAGGGCGCGCGGAGCAACGGCGGCCCGGCGGGTGATGCTGTGCGTCATGGTCCGGATCTCCTCGCTCAGAAGTTGACGTTGACGCGCGCTAGGAACGTGCGCACGGGTGGCTGGCTCAGGAACTCGAACGTGTTGAAGTTCTGCTGCCCACCGCCCAGGATTTCGGGGTCGAAGCCGGTATACTTGGTCCACGTCCCCAGGTTGCGCCCCGTGAGCGTGAAGCTCAGTCCTTTGGCGCGGAGCTGTGCCGCCCACGCCGCCGGGGCCTGGAACGTCACCGAGACCTCGCGGAGCTTGACGAACCCCGCATCCTCAACGTAACCCCCGTCGCTGCCGAGCAACGCGGTTCCCAGCGCCTTGGCCTGCTCTTCGACTGAGCTGCTCGGGTCATGCAGGCCCGCGCAGATCGTGAAGGCGCAGCGGAACTCTTCGGTGTCGTTGAACTGCTTGTGGCCGAAGCGCCCGTCGAGCAGTCCGTACACGCGTACGCGGCCGCCGCCGAGCGTGACCGTCGCGCTCAGGCTCCCGCCGTGGGTCGGGAACGGCGTCCCGAGGAAGACCGGCGTCGGGCCGAGCGAGACCTCGCTCGATCCGATGAGGCCGTCACCGTTGGCGTCCGAGTAGATGATGGGCCGGAGGAAATAACTGCCCAGGGGATAGCCTTCCTGGTGCCGTTGCGACGCGCCGCCGAGCCCGAAGATGATCGGCTCGATGCCTTCACCCAGCTCGATCAGCCGGTTCTTGTTGCCCCACGCCGAGGCGCTCACGTCCACCGCCACCTGGGGGCGATCGATGACGCGGGCGTTCAGCCCGATCTCGACGCCCTTGTTGCTCACCTGCCCCAGATTCTCGAACTGCGTGACCGTCTCGCCTACGGACGGCGCCACCCGGCGGGCGATCAGCGCGTCCCGCGTCTTCTTCGCGTAGTAGGTGAACTCGAACTGCACGCGGTCCCTGAACAGTCCCGCGTCCAGACCCACCTCGACCTCGCCCGATTTTTCGGGCTTCAGGCCGGGGTTCCCGAGGTTCCCGCTGGTGAAGCCGAGCTCGTCCGAACCGGCCTCGGTCACGGTGACAGGCACGTAGAAAAGTCGTGCGTCGTTGGTGCCCGGCTGGAGCCCCGACTGGCCGTAGGCGGCGCGCAGGCGCAGCGACGAGAGCTGGGAGACGTTCGGGAAGAACGGCTCCTCGGAGATCACCCAGGAAGCGCTGACCTTGGGATACGCGACGAAATCGAAGTCCTGGCCGAACGCTGAATTGTCGTCGCCGCGCAGGGCCGCGGTGAGGAACAACCGATCACGGAAGCCGACGCGCTCTTCCACGTAGGCCCCCAGGGTCTTGGCCTCGCCGGTCGCCTCGTCCACCGTCGGCAGCGCCGTGCCGCCCAGGGAGTTCGAGCCCGCGATCAGGTTCTGGCCGAACGCGGCAATCGTGTTGGCATACTCCCGGAAGTACTGGACCCCAACGGAGGTCGTCGCCCGCCAGATCGGCGTGAGATTGTAGGACGCCGTGGCGTTGAAATTCGCGGTCGTGTTGTAGAGCACCGCGCGATTCGCCGCCCGGCTGCCGAGGAACAAATCGGTGTCGAAGCCCTCCGGAATCTTGCCGGGGAAAACGGTCTCCTCATCCGTCCGCCCCGTCATGTCCACGCCGATCACGCCCCGCGTCGTCAGGAACGAGAACGGCTTGAAATCAACCGTGACGCCGCCCGTGAAGCGCTCGATTCGCTGGAAGCTGGCGATCGACATGCTCTGCTCGGGCGTCAAGAAAAGGTAGCCGCCATTGGTGCTGTCGGGCAGCCCCAACAGGCCGCTCGGCAGGATCCCGAGCGAATTGTTGTCGTTCTGGGGACGCTGCAGGTCGCTCGAGACGTAGCCCGCCGACACGTTGATCGACGTCTTTTGACTCACCTGCGCCGTGACGTTCGTGCGGAGGTTGTACCGCTTGAGGTTGCTGATCTCGTAGATGCCGTTCTCGTTCTCCATCTCCCCGGAGACGAAGTACGTCATCACCTCGCTGCCGCCCGTGACGTTCGCCCCGTACTGCTGGCGGCCGCCGGTGCGGAACGGAGAGTTGACCTCCAGAGGGTTGAAACTGGTGAGGCTGGTCTGCGTGCAATCCCCGTCCGCGACCTGGAAGAGGAAGCAGTTGGAGTCGAAGTTGGCCGGGTACCCGGTGAAGTCCCGCACGCTCCCGCCTTCGGTGTAGAACGTCCAGCGGGCCGGCCCGGGCTGGCCGCGCTTGGTGCGCACCTGGATGATGCCGTTCGCCGCCGCCGTGCCGTACAACGCGGCCGCGGCCGGGCCCTTGATGATCTCGATCGACTCGATGTCTTCGGGATTGAGGTCGTTGATCCGCGACGGCGACTGACCGCCGACGCCGATGGTTGACGAGTTGGCCGCATTCTCGACGCGGACGCCGTCCACGATGAGGACCGGCTCGTTGGCAATCGACACGCTGTTCGACCCGCGAATCCGCACGCGGACCCCTGCGCCCGTCGTGCCGCCAGCCGATGTGACCGTCACGTTGCCGGTGCGCGAGTTCAGCAGGTCCGCCATGCTCGTCACCGGCGCTTCGTCGGTAATCTTCGCGGCATCGATCGTCGCGATCGAGTTGCCCAGCTCACGCGCGCTCTGCTCCTCACCGCTCGCCGTCACCACGACGGCGTCCAATGCGACGGCGCTCGCTCGCAGGCCGAAGTTGACATCGAGGGTCGCCCCCGCGCTCGCCGTCACGATCTGCGAGGCCCCGGCGAACCCGATCGCGCGGACAGACACCGTCACGCGCCCAGGCGCGACCCCCTCGATCCGATAGCGGCCGTCCCGGTCCGTGACCGCGCCCAGTGTCGTCCCGCGGACGGAGACTTGGGCGCCGGCCACCGGCTGAGTGTTCTGATCAATGACGCGTCCGCTGATGGTCGCCTGCTGCGCCCACGCGGTACTCGCCAACCCGGCGAGCAGCGCGGCGGCCAGCGTGGCGGTCCGCGTGATAGTACCAATCGTAAATCGCATAATCCCTCTCCTCACGTGAAAATGAATTTGCACGTACGACGTGAAGGCGCAGGGGGACACGGTCGAGCGCGCCGATGCGCAGACCGTGAGGTCACCCAGCGTGACGACGCGCGTCGGCCTACCGACTACATCGGCCGGGAATGATGATGTTGCGCTGGAGATGAGGAACGCAGCGAACAGAAATCTGACTCATGGTGATGACCTCCTCGGTTTGGGGCAAACCGAATGCGGACGCCCAACGGCTTGGGCGAACGTCCGCGTCTATACTGAAGCCCGATCCCGATGCCCGCAAGACTCCCCCGGCCGCATTCTCGTCGTATCTTAGGGGCCGTGCCTTTCCTTTATATCCCGGGATGACCCGACCGTCCTTCCTCTACCGCCTCAGCGTCCACCTCGCCTCCCGCACGGCCCCCCTGGCCGCGCGGTTCGATAAGAAGCTCGCGCGAGGACTGGATGGCCGGCGCGGCCTCACCGCCCGCCTCGCCCGCTGGGCCGCGGCCCACCGCGACCCCGCCCGGCCGCTCGTCTGGATGCATGCCCCCTCCGTCGGCGAGGGCCTCCAGGCCAAACCGGTGCTGGAAACGCTGCGCGCCGAGTACCCCGACTGGCAGCTGGCCTTTACCTTCTTTTCCCCCTCGGCGGAGCGGCTCGCCAAGAACCTCCCGGCCGACATCGCTGATTACCTCCCGCTCGATCGGCCGGGCGAAGTGGGCGCGGTGCTCGACGCGCTGCAACCCGCCGCCCTGGTGTTCTCCAAGCTCGACGTCTGGCCGGAGCTGACCCTCGCGGCGGCCCGCCGCGGCGTGAAGCTGGGGCTAATCTCGGCCACCGTATCGCCGGACAGCTCCCGGCTGCGCTGGCCGGCACGGAAGTGGGCCGCGCCCGCCTATCGCGCCCTCGACCGCGTCGGCACGATCAGCGAAGAGGACGGGGAGCGGCTCGAACGGCTGGGCGCACGGCCGGAAGCGATCTCCGTGACCGGCGACACGCGCTATGACAGCGTGGCCGAGCGGGCGGAGCGACTGGACCGGACGCGCGAGCCGTTCGCGCGCCTCGCCGCGGGCGCGCCGGACACATTTACGATCGTCGCGGGATCCACCTGGCCGGCGGATGAGGCCGTGCTGCTCCCGGCCTTCGCCGACCTCCTGGTCCAGCTGCCCACGGCGCGGCTGGTGCTGGCGCCGCACGAGCCGAATCCCGACCACCTCGCCGGCATCGCCGAGCGGCTGCGGCATCTCAAGCTGCCGCGCCCGGTCCGGCTGTCGCAGATCGAGCACGCGAAGCCCGGGCCCGTGATCGTCGTGGACCGCGTGGGGATCCTGGCCGACCTCTATGCGCTTGGGGACGTCGCGTTCGTCGGCGGGGGGTTCCACCGGGCCGGGCTGCACTCGGTGCTCGAGCCGGCGGTGTTCGGCGTGCCGATCGTCGTGGGTCCACAGTGGCACATGAGCCGCGATGCGGAGCTGCTGCTCGAGCAGGGCGGCGCGGTCGCCGTACCGGCGCACGACGCGCGGCACCCCCTGCATTCGCAATGGCTGGTGTGGCATCACGATCCCGCGGCGCGCCGCAAGGCGGGCGCGGCGGCGAAGAGCGTTGTGGCCGACGGGCGCGGGGCGTCCGAGCGGACCACCGCGTTGGTGCGCGCCCTGGTGCTCGGCTAAGGAGTCGGCACCACCACGCCTTCGAAGGTCACGGAGCGCGGCACGATCACGCCGGCGGTGATCGCGGTGATCAGGAGGTCCGACCAGCGGCTGCGGACGCGGACCCGGAGGTTGGCGATCCGGGATCCCGTCCCGACCTGTCCCGCGAGCACGTCTTCGGCGTTGGGCCGGGATGCGGGGACGGCGCCCCACAGCAGGTAGACGGGATGGCGGGTGACGCGAAATGGGGTGCCCTGCACCGGGGTTCGCGCCGATTCGGCGAGCGTGGCGGGAACGCCCAGCTCGGTGCTGTCGATGGTGAGGGCGCAGCCGCTCAGCGTGAGGGCCAGGGCCAGGGGCACCAGCCCCGCGCGATGAACGAAGTGGGTCACGAATCTCCCAGAAAGAAAAAGGGGCGCGCCCTCCGCAGGATGGCGCGCCCCAAAGCTAGCCTACCTTACATGCCGATGGGAGCCTTGAGCTGGAAGTGCGCCCCGATCCCGAGAATCCCGCTCGTGACGCCGCCGCCGTAGGATTCGGAGTCGTAAGCGACGTGAAAACCCAGCATGCCCAGGCCGACGTTCGCTCCAAGCACCCAGCCGATATTCGAAACACTGCTGCCACCCGTGGGTTTGTGCCAACGGTTGGTGATCGACAGGTAGGGCTCGATGTTGATGCCGGGCGTTGGAACGTTCACGCTGACCCCGGCGCCGGCGATGATGTTGGTCATCTTGGGCACGGTCGTCGTGCCGGATGTGATCTCGCCTGCGGTTCCCGCTCCGAGTTGCAAGTTGAGCGCCACCGGGATCAGGCTTCCACCGATGACGCGAAAACCGGCGATCGCCCCGAAGGACGTCGTGCTCTCGTTAAACGCGTCGGGCTTCCACGATGCCAGGCCAGCGGTGATGCTAAGATTGGCGAGGCCCAAGGTGCCACGGGCGCCGAACGCCGTGCCCTTGCCGCCGTCCTCGTTCGGCACGCCAAGGTCACCGCTCACCGTAATGCCAGTGCCGCCCTTCGGATTGTTCCACACCGGCATGCCGGCCCACTGAGCCGCCGCGGGCGTCGCCGCAACCGCTGCAACGGCCAGAACCGTCAAGATGCGCTTCATTGCGTAACCTCCACAGACGTGAGAACCGACGCCGGCATCTCCGGCCCGGCTAAGCTGCGCCTACGGTAGAAAGTCACCGCAGGCAAGTCAATCTGTGTCGCCTTAATGCACCCACACGGCGCTAAGTGACACACCCTCCAAGTCGCCCAATCCGAAGCTGATGCGCGCGTCGAACCGCGGCGACAGGCGGAAATCGGCGCCCAGACCGAGCGCGAAAAAGAAGTCGGAGGTACCGTTGGCGGCCACCAACAGCCCCGTCGGCTGGACGTAGGGCACGATGCTGACCTTGGAATCCTGCGGGTCAATGCGCCGGCCCAGCGACAACCCGATCGGCACGAAGACGGCCGAGTTCCCGCCCTGGAACGCTCCCCCGATGCCGAGGATCAGCGCGCCATCCAGCGGGAAATCGGTGGTATGCGTGATCACGCGCTGCCGCGCCTCGGCGCCGAGCAGCAGGACCGCGTCGCCCGGGCCGTTGGGATCGAGCATCCCGGCGCGGAACCCGATGTCGAACTTGCCGCTCGACATGCGGTAGGCGCCCTCGAACGCCGTGCCGGCGCCGTCGGGGAAACTGATCACGAGCCCGATCTCGGAGCGGGTGAACGCGCGGTACGGCGCGTTGAAGCTGGGTTGGCCGGTCGCCTGGGCGGACAACTGCGACGCGAACACAGCGCTCATCAGCAGAGCGAGCGCGGGTGACAGACGCATGCGGATCTCCTTGACGAGTTAACGGACGGGGACGGCGGTGGGTACCCGGCCGGTGGTGAGGCGTTCCGGCCAGCCGGAACGCCTCAGGCTCAGCCGCCTAGTTCCAGAGTGAAATGCCGATTCGGCCGCCGATCGCGATGTAGTCCGCGAACGGCCCCAGCTCGGCGCTCTCCGAGACCCACTGGAATCCGAGCTCGTAGCGCCAGGCGGCGGTCCCGTATGGCTTCCGCCAGCCCACACCAGCTTCGAGCTTGAATGCGGTTCCGCTGCCGCCACCACCGTCGCCCATGACCAGCCCCGCTCCGCCGAGGAAGAACATCCCGCGCCGGTGGCCGCCGGGGGTGTTGGAGAACAGCACGTTGACGCCGGGCGTGAAGAGATATGTGGTTACACCGCCCACGGTGCTGAAGGTCAGGGTGGCGCGCGGCTCCCACATCATGTTGCCCGAGCGCGGCACGAAGCCGTACCGCACGTCGAAAGGGGTCTGAATCGCGATCCCACCGTCGACGTTGGACGGCTTCACGTACGCCACCCCAACATCGACGCCGAATTCGTGGCTGGAGCGGGCGGCGGCGCGCCGCTGCGCTTCCGCCACCGCCGGGATCGACCACAGCGTGACGGCCAGCGCCACACCACTGATGAGCTTCCGCATACCAGACTCCTCCAAAAAGGGGGGTCAAAGCCGCCACATCGTTAAGAACGACATGATTTTCTGTCAAGCACGAGCGTCCCAAAACGCCAACGGCCCGTCCGCTAGTCGCGTGACGGGCCATGGGTTAGGCTCGGTCTGGTGATGCGGCTCACAAGGCCGCCGGTCGGTTACGATGACGGGACTGCGGTACCCGTCACGATCCTGACGGCGTTCGCTGACGCCTGAAGGAAGCCTCCCGACACCTGAAACCGCGTCTCGCTGCCGCCCTGCCGCAGCTTCACTTCCCCCTCCCCCAGCAGCGTCATGAAGGGCGCGTGCCGGGGGAGTATACCGACCTGGCCGTCAAACGCCGGCGCGACGACGGCGTCCGCCTCGCCCTGAAACAGCGACCGCTCAGCCGAGATGATGGTGACCTGCATCAGGACGACGCCAGCTTCTTCGCCTGCGCGACGACATCCTCGATGCCGCCCTGCATGTAGAAGGCCTGCTCGGGGAGATGGTCGAACTCGCCCGACACGACGCGCTCGAACGAGGCGATCGTTTCTTCCAGCTTGACGTACTTCCCCTCGAGGCCCGTGAACTGCGACGCGACGAAGAACGGCTGCGACAGGAACCGCTGCACCCGGCGCGCGCGCGCGACGAGCAGCTTATCCTCTTCCGACAGCTCGTCCATGCCGAGAATCGCGATGATGTCCTGGAGGTCCTTGTAGCGCTGGAGGATGCGCTGGACCTCGACGGCCACCTTGTAATGGCGCTCGCCCAGATACTGCGCGTCCTGAATCCGGCTCGAGGAGGACAGCGGGTTCACCGCCGGATAGATGCCCAGCTCCACGATCGCGCGGTCGAGCACCACCGTTGCGTCGAGATGCGAGAACGCCGTGGCGGGCGCCGGGTCGGTGAGGTCGTCGGCGGGCACGTAGATCGCCTGCACCGACGTGATCGAGCCCTTCTTGGTCGAGGTGATGCGCTCCTGCAGCTCGCCCATCTCCGTCGCGAGCGTGGGTTGATACCCGACCGCCGACGGCATCCGGCCGAGCAGCGCCGAGACTTCCGAGCCCGCCTGCGTGAAGCGGAAGATGTTGTCGATGAAGACGAGCACGTCCTGGCCTTCGATGTCGCGGAAATACTCGGCGACCGTCAGGCCCGTCAGCCCGACGCGCAGCCGCGCGCCGGGAGGCTCGTTCATTTGGCCGTAGATGAGCGCGACGTTCTCGAGAATGCCGGCTTCCTTGAACTCGAGATAGAGATCGTTGCCCTCGCGGGTGCGCTCGCCCACGCCGCAGAACACCGACTTGCCGCCGTGTCCTTTAGCGACGTTGTTGATCAGCTCCTGAATGACGACGGTCTTGCCGACGCCGGCGCCGCCGAACAGGCCGATCTTGCCGCCCTTCACGAACGGCGAGATGAGGTCGATGACCTTGATGCCGGTCTCGAAGATCTGCGTCTTGGGCTCGAGGTCCACGAACTTCGGCGTCTCGCGGTGAATCGGCCAACGCTCGGCGCTGGCAGGAATCGGTTCCCCTTCGTCCACCGGCTCACCCAGCACGTTGAGGATCCGCCCCAGCGCCGGCTTGCCGACGGGCACGGTGATCGGGCCGCCGGTGTCGAGCGCCTCCATGCCCCGCACGACGCCGTCGGTCGAGCTCATGGCCACGGCGCGCACCTGGTTGCGGCCGATGTGCTGCTGGACCTCGGCGACCAGGCGCACGGCGGCGCTGGTCGGGGTCGCGGCCTGCTCCACGACCACCGCGTTGTAGAGCTCGGGCAGCCGCTCGGGCTCGAACTCGACGTCGATGACGGGGCCGATCACCTGGACCACCTTGCCGCTGTTCTGTGTCGCCATGTGCTCCTAGCCTTTGAGAGCTTCCGCACCGCCGACGATCTCGGCGAGCTCCTGCGTGATCTGTCCCTGCCGCGCGCGGTTGTACGTGCGCTGCAGAATGTCGAGCATGTCGCTGCCCGCGTCCGTCGCGTTCTTCATGGCCGTGCGCCGCGCGCCGTGCTCCGCCGCGGCCGTCTCCACCAGCGCGCGGAACACCTGGTTGCGCACGTACAGCGGGAGCAACGACTCGAGGATGGCCTCGGCGGACGGCTTCAAGATGTAGTTGACTGTCCGGCCGTCCGACCGTCCGGCCGTCGGAGGCGTCACCGGCAGTATGCGCAGCGTCGTCGGCGGCGTGGACACCGCACTGTTGAACTTCGCGAACACCAGGTCCACGGCGTCGAGTGACCCGTTCGCGAACCGCTCCATCAACGGCGTCACGAGCTCCACGGCGTGTGCCGGGGTCGGGCGATCGCCGATGTCGATCCGCTGCGATGCCGGCGTGCGCTTGGTGAACCTGAAGAACGCGATGCCCTTCTTGCCGACGAGATGCAGCTCGGTTTCGGTGCCCGTCTGTTCCAGCTCCTGGAGGCGCCGCCGCGCTTCGCGGATCAGGTTCGCATTGAAGGCACCGCAGAGACCGCGGTTCGAGGTGATGAGCAGCACCGCCGCCTTCTTGACTCCGCCCGTCGGCTGCCGCAGCAGCGGAAACCGCTCCGCCAGCTCGGGCGAGTAGAGGTCGGCGATCACTTCCGCGAGCGCCTGGGCGTAGGGCCGCGCCCCCACGACGCGGTCCTGGGCGCGCTTGAGCTTGGACGTGGAGACCAGCTCCATCGTCTTCGTGATCTTCTTCGTGTTCTGGACCGAGCGGATCCGCCGCTTCAGCTCGCGGGGCTTCGCCATCAGCGCGCGCCGATCGCCTTGTATTCCTCGATGGCCGTGCGCAGCCGGCCGCTGAGGTCGTCCGAGAGCGCCTTCTTGGTCCGGATCTCCTCGGCGACGCCGGGGTGCTGCGCGGCCATGAACTCGAGCAGGCCACGCTCCCACCCCTTGATCTGCGGGACGTCGACGTCGTCGATCAGGCCGTTGGTGACCGCAAAGATCACGATCACCTGCTGGTCGACCGGCATCGGCTGGTACTGCGGCTGCTTCAGCACTTCCACCACCCGGGCGCCGCGCGCCAGCTGCCGCTGGGTCGCGGGGTCGAGCTCGGAGCCGAACTGCGCGAACGCCTCGAGCTCCCGGTATTGCGCGAGGTCGAGCCGCAGCCGCCCCGCGACCTGCTTCATCGCCTTGATCTGCGCGTTGCCGCCGACGCGGCTCACGGAGATGCCGGCGTTCACCGCGGGACGCACGTTCGAGTAGAAGAGGTCGGTCTCGAGGAAGATCTGCCCATCGGTAATCGAGATCACGTTCGTCGGGATGTACGCCGAGACGTCGCCCGCCTGGGTCTCGATGATGGGGAGCGCGGTCAGCGATCCGCCGCCCATTTCGTCCGACAGCTTGGCCGCGCGCTCGAGCAGACGGCTGTGGAGATAGAAGACGTCGCCGGGATACGCCTCGCGGCCGGGCGGCCGCCGCAGCACCAGCGACAGCTGTCGATACGCCGCCGCCTGCTTCGACAGGTCGTCGTACACGCACAGCGTGGCTTT
>JAUYMC010000386.1 GCA_030699545.1 Gemmatimonadales bacterium
CGAACGTGCGCCGGTCAGTCTAGCGACGCGAGCGATGTTCCCTCGTCCCGGCGTCCGCACGTCGCTGTTGCTGGGGTGCGTACCTCATCGGTCTCGATCACGGCAACGAAGGCGTGGGCAACGGCGAGGATCCGCCCCCGCCCGGGCATGAGCATAACCAGAACGACGGACCCGGCACGTCGCCGGGCCATCCCGGCAGCAGCCACGGCGGCAAAGATCATGACGACGATGACCACGACGACGATGACGAAGACGACGATGACCATGACGACGATCACGGCGGCTCGGACCACGGCGCGCAGTGCCGCGTGGACGAAGTGATCGAAAACTCCGGCGAAGGCTACGACACGGTGTACAGTTCGGCCGACTACACCCTGCCGGCGAACGTGGAGGAACTGCACCTCGTCGGCCGCGACGATCTCGCCGGACGCGGCAACGCGCTCGATAACATCATCGTCGGCAACACCGGCGACAACGCCCTGTACGGCGAAGCGGGCGATGACCTGCTGCTGGACGACGCCGGAGACGACCGACTGCAAGGTGGCGCGGGGAACGACGTGCTCGACGGCGGGGCGGACGATGACACGCTTACAGGCGGGGCGGGCGACGACACCTACGTCCACGGCCTGGCCGGCGGGGACGACGTGGTCGAGGAGTCCGGAGGGCAGGACGCGATCCGCTTCGGCGAGGGCATTGCCGCGAGCGCGGTGAGCGTTTCGCGCAAGCGCGACGATCTGGTGCTCAAACTCTCGGGCGGAAACGGCAGCGTGACGGTGAAGAACTGGTTCGCCGGCGCGGCTAACCGGGTCGAGCTGGTGCGGTTCGCCGACGGCAGCGTGTGGAACGAGACAAAGATGCGCGCACTCGCCGGGAAAGGCGCCGGCGGCGACTCGGCCGGCGGGCGATCTTCCGACTCGGGACGCGACGATGGCGGCTCGTCCCGCCAGGGCGATGGCGGCAGCGGCCAGGGCGACGGTGGGCGCGACAATGGCCGCCATCACGACGGCGCGCAGGCCAGCGACGCGCGCGACGCGATCGCGGCGCGGCTGGAGAAAAGGCCGAACTACGACTTCATCTCGCTCTCGGCCTATCTCGTGCAGCGCCAGGGCGGCGGCTACGGCGTGCTCACGCCGGCGCAGGTGGCGGCGCAGTGGCGCACCGTGCAGGAGCGCGTGGGCCAGTTGGCGCAGGACGACGAGATCACCCGCGACGGCGCGCACGGCGGCGAGCACTACGGCGACGACGACGGGTTTGCGCAGGGCGCGACGTACTGGGGCTATGCCGGCTCGATCGGGCAGGGGGCGAGCCGGGGCGGCATGGCGTCGTTCTCGGGCCTGAGCGAGGGCTTCAGGAAGTTGGGCTGAGCCGGGAAAGGACTTCGATGCAAAGCACCGACAACTCCAACCTCACCGCGATGAACCGGCTCGCCGAGCGCGCCGCCGGACGCATCCAGGCCGATCCGCGCGATTTCCTGCCCTCGCTGGTGCGCCTGCAGGAGGCCCCGCCGAGCCCGCTCGGGCGGCGCGTGCTGGGCACGAGCTTGGTCTTCCTCGTGGCGGTGCTGCTGTGGGCTACCTTCGGCCGGCTCGACATCATCGCCGTCGCCGATGGCAAGCTCGTGCCCGATACCTACGTGAAAATCGTGCAGCCGATCGACTCCGGCGTGGTCAAGGAGATCCTGGTGAAGGAGGGCGAGGAGGTGAAGACGGGGCAGGTGCTGATGCGCATGGATGCGATGCTGTCCGAATCGGACCTGAAGTCGCTGACCGCGGACGATAAGAACAAGCGGATCGCGTTGCGGCGCATCGACGCGCAGCTTGCGGGCGCGCCGTTCACGCGGCGCGCGGACGAGCCGGCGGAACTGTTCGTGCAGGTGTTCGCGCAATACCTGGCCAACCGCCAGGCCTACGAGAATGCGCTGGCGCAGGAGCGCGCCACGCTGGAGAAGGCGCAGCACGATCTCGCCGCAGCCGAGCAAGTGCAGAAGAAACTCGCGCAGACGCTGCCGCATTTCCGCGCGCAGGAGGCCGCCTACGAAAAACTCACCAACGATGGTTTCGCCGGCAGGCTGATGTACACCGACAAGCAGCGCGAGCGCATCGAGCACGAGCAGGACTTGCGCGCGCAGGAATCGACCATCGCGTCGGCGCAATCGCTGATCGCGCAGGAGGAGAAGAAGATCGCGCAGATCGGCGCCGACTACCGCCGGCAACTGCAGACCGAGCGCGTGGACATCGCCGCCCAGCTTGAAAAAGCGGAGCAGGAACTGGCGAAGCAGGAGCACCGGCAGGAATACCTCGAGCTGCGCGCGCCGCAGGACGGCGTGGTCAAGGACCTCGCCACCCATACCGCCGGCACGGTGACGAGTCCCGGCACCATCCTGATGACGCTGGTGCCGAAAGACGAAAAGCTACGCGCCGAGGTGTGGGTGAAAAACGACGATATCGGTTTCGTGCACAAGGCGCAGCCGGTGAAGATCAAGCTCGCCACTTTCACCTTCCAGAAATACGGCATGC
>JAUYMC010000389.1 GCA_030699545.1 Gemmatimonadales bacterium
CGGCGCTCGATCGGGCGCTCGATGCGATACGTGACACGACCGAAGCGCTCGACTCGCTGCTCTCGACCTTCCGCGACGACTCGGAGATCTCACAGGTCAACCGGGGAGGCGGGACGAGGGGGAGGGGGGTGGGAACGGTCACGGCTGCGTTCGCGGCCGTGCTCGCCGAAGCGCTCGCGGTGGCGCGGGCCTCGGCGGGAGCGTTCGACCCGACCCAACGCGATTGGCGCGGCGTGACGCTCGACGCGACGGGGGGAACCGTCCGTGTGCGGAGGGGGCTGGCGCTGGACTTCGGCGGCATCGCCAAGGGCTACGCGCTCGATCGCGCGGCCGCGCTACTCGCCGGCGTCGCCGACAGCGCGCTGCTCGATCTCGGCGGCCAGTTCCTCTGGGTCGGGCCCGCGACGCGCCGCACCGTCGGCATCGCCGATCCGGTCAACTCGCTCGTCGCGATCGCCGCGGTCGAGCTGCGCGAGGGATCGATCAGCACCTCCTCGCAGGCGGAGCAGCCGGATCACATCGTGGAGCCGCGGAACGGGCGGCCGGCGGGGTCCTCGTCGCGCAGCGTGACCGTCATTGCCTCCCGCGGCATCGCGGCGGACGCCTGGTCGACGGCGTTCTTCGTGATGGGATGCGACAGCGCGCTGGCGCTGGCCCCGCGCCTCACCGCCTGGCGGGTCAGCGTCGTGTGTGCCGATTCGGGCGAGGTCCGCTGGACCGGCGACCTCGAGGGGCGGGTGTTCCTGCCTACGATCCCCCCCCTCCCCCCCCCGGAGGGAGCTGCGCCGCCTGCGCGCGCGCCCTGACGCGCGCGCGCTCCTGGTCGAGCAGCCGGATGGCGCGGCTCCAGGCCTCGCTGGACATGCCCTGATAACTCACCGTCAGCGTCTCGCCGAAGGTGATGCCCCGGTCGAACAGATAGATCGCCGCGGCCTGTTCTCGCGCTTCCAGCTGATACGAACCCCAGGCGGATGATATCGGCACGATGGCGGCGGGCCGGAACAGGCGGCCGCGGCTCGTGATGCCGATGTCTTCCGGGTTGAACCGCGCCTGCGGCACGAGGCCGAAGAACGTGATCAGGACGAGGGTGGGCTGATCGAGCGCCGTGCGCTCGGCGGTCGTACGGATCTCCTCGGCGCGGCTGCGCACGAGTCCCGACAGGGAGAGGTAGGTATCGGGCGCCAGCAGCCGGATGACCTGTTCGTCGAGCGGCAGGACCTGGATCTCGATCGTCGCCGTCGCGAACCGCACCACGACCTCGTCGCGCTTCAGCGAGCCGTAGCCGGGCGGCACGGTGTCCTGGGCGATGAGGCCCAGCACCAGCGCGAGCATCACGCCGTTCCCTTGCCGATCAAGCCGCCGATTGCGTCCCTCAGCTCCACAATCCCGTCCCCCGTCTTGGCGCTCGTCGCGACGATCTGATCCTCGGGCAGTTCCAGCTGGTCGCGCAGCTCGCGGATCCGCGTGGCCCGCTCGGCGCGCGTCAGCTTGTCGGCCTTGGTCAGCGCCGCCAGCACGCCGGCTTCCCGCTCGACCAGCAGCTCATGCATCGTCCAATCGTCGGCGGACGGCGGGTGGCGGATGTCCAGCAGCCAGACGACGCCGCGCAGCCGCTCCCGGCGCAGCGCATGATGGACCAGGCGCCGGAAGCTCGCCAGCGCCGATTTCCCCGCGCGCGCATAGCCATACCCGGGAAGGTCGAGAAAGTAGTGCGAATCGTCGATCAGGAACACGTTGCAGGCCTGCGTCTTCCCCGGGGTGCCGGAGGTCTTGGCGATCCGCCGGCCCACCAGGGCATTGAGCAGACTCGATTTGCCGACGTTGGAGCGGCCGACGAACGCGATTTCGGGGAGTGGCGGGTCCAGCTGGGCATCGGCTCGGGGAAAGGAGCCGATGAAACACGGATCGGGGGGCGTCAGGCTTCTTTCTTCTGGCGGGGGCGCTCCGTCACGAGCAGCGGGGCGCGGCCGGCCGTGACGCACTCGGCGGTGATCGCCACCTCGCGCACGTCATCGCGGCTCGGCAGGTCGAACATGATCTCGGTCATCATCTCTTCGAGAATGGCGCGCAGGCCGCGGGCGCCGGTGCCGCGCTTCATCGCCTTCTGCGCGATGGCGCGCAGCGCGTCCTTCTCCAGCGTGAGCCGCACGTCCTCGAGGTCGAACAGCTTCTGGTACTGCTTGGCCAGCGCGTTCTTCGGCTCGGTGAGGATCTTCACGAGGGCGTCCTCATCGAGCGCGTCGAGCGGCACCGTCACCGGGAGCCGGCCCACCAGCTCGGGGATGAGCCCGTAGCGGAGCAGGTCGTCGGGCTCGACGTCGCCGAACGGGTTCTGCTTGACCTTCTGCGCCACGCCCTTTGCGACTTCTTCCTTGGTGAAGCCGATCTGCCGCCGCCCCGTGCGCGACTCGATGATCTTCTCGAGCCCGTCGAACGCGCCGCCGCAGATGAACAGGATGTCCTTTGTGTTGATCTGGATGTACTCCTGCTGCGGGTGCTTGCGACCGCCCTGAGGCGGAACGGAAGCCACCGTGCCTTCGAGAATCTTGAGGAGCGCCTGCTGCACGCCCTCGCCCGAGACGTCGCGCGTGATGCTCGGGTTTTCGGACTTGCGCGCGATCTTGTCGATCTCGTCGATGTAGACGATGCCGCGCTCCGCCTCCGACACGTTGAAATCGGCGGACTGGAGCAGCCGGACCAAAATGTTCTCGACGTCCTCGCCGACGTAGCCGGCCTCGGTGAGCGTCGTGGCGTCGGCGATGGTGAACGGCACGTCGAGAATCCGCGCCAGCGTCTGCGCCAGCAGCGTCTTGCCCACGCCGGTCGGCCCGATCAGGAGGATGTTGCTCTTGTCGAGCTCCACCTCGTTCTCGCGGCCCGAGTGGGAATTGATGCGCTTGTAGTGGTTGTAGACGGCGACGGCGAGGGTCTTCTTGGCCCGCTCCTGCCCGATCACGTACTGGTCCAGCACATCCTTGATCTCGGACGGGGTGGGGACCTGCGTGATGGCTTCCGCGACTTCGCGCTCTTCGTCCTCGGCCAGGATCTCGTTGCACAGCGCGATGCATTCGTTGCAGATGTACACCGAGGGCCCGGAGATGAACTTCCGGACCGAATCCTTTGACTTGCCGCAGAACGAACAGCGGAGATGCTTGTCGTGAGACATCGTCTTCCTAGTATGGGAACGCCGCCCCGGCGGCGCAAGGGATCACTTCTTTTTCCCGTCTTCCTTGATCTC
Source organism: Gemmatimonadales bacterium (assembly GCA_030699545.1). Classification (GTDB taxonomy): domain Bacteria; phylum Gemmatimonadota; class Gemmatimonadetes; order Gemmatimonadales; family GWC2-71-9; genus 20CM-2-65-7. Next base: position 3,239 of record JAUYMC010000389.1, read on the forward strand.
CTCGAAATTGGAAATCACGTGATCGATAAGCCCGTAGTCCTTCGCTTCTTCGGCCGACATGAAGCGGTCGCGATCCATGTCCTTCTCGATCTGCTCCACGTCTTTCCCGGTGTGCTTGGCGTAGAGCTCGTTGAGCTTGCGCCGCAGGAACAGGATCTCCCGCGCCTGGATCTCGATGTCCGACGCGGTGCCCTGCGTGCCGCCCGAGGGCTGGTGCATCATGATCCGCGCGTGCGGGAGGGCGGAGCGCTTCGCCTTGCGGCCCGCGGTCAGCAGGAACGAGCCCATGGAGGCCGCCATGCCCATGCAGATCGTGTTCACCGGCGCGCGCAGGAACTGCATCGTGTCGTAGATCGCCATGCCCGACGACACGAGCCCGCCCGGCGAGTTGATGTAGAGGTAGATGTCGCGCTCCGGATTGTCGGCATCCAGAAACAGCAGCTGCGCGATGATGATGTTGGCGACATCGTCGCTGATCGGCGTGCCCAGAAACACGATCCGGTCCATCAGCAGCCGGCTGAAGATGTCGTAGGTGCGCTCGCCCCGGCTCGAGCGCTCGATGATGTACGGCGGATAGATCTGGCTGAGGGTCACGTCTGCTCCACGGTGGACTGCGACAGGAGAAAGGCGAACACCTTCTCCTCGGTGATGCTCCGCGCGACATCGCGGAGCCGCTTGGCCTTCTCGAGCGAGGCGTACAGCTGCGCCGCCGGCGTCCCCCGGCGGGCGGCCAGCTCCTGGATGCGCTGATCCAGCTCCGCTTCGGTCGCCCGCAGCTCGTGCGCCTCGGTCACATGATCGAGCACCAGGTCCCGCCGCACCTGCGCTTCGGCGAGCGGCCGGAACTCCTCGGCGAACCGCGGCCACTGATCTTCCGGCACGCCGTAGGCCTGCGCGTACGCGCCCAGGGCGCGCTCCACGAGCGGCCGCGGCGCGGTGACGTTGTTCGCCGCGACGATCTGCTCGATCAGCTGCGAGCGCACCCGCGCGTCCGCCTCCCGCTCGGCCTCTTTGGCAAGATCCGCGCCGATCGCCGCGCGCAGCGCGTCGAGCGACTCGAAGTCCCCCACCTCCCGGGCGAACGCATCGTCCAGGGCGGGCAGCTGCTGCCGCTTCACCTCGCGCAGCGTGAGGTGGATGTCCCGCGTCTGCCCCCGCTTCGCCTCCTCCGGAAAGTCATCGGGGAAGCGCACCGTCGCGTCGACCGATTCGCCCGGCAGGAGCCCCAGGATGCGCTCCTCCACCTCGGGAATCGCGCGGCCCTCCCCCAGCACCAGCTGGAAGGGCTGCACGTCCTTCAGCTCGCCGTGCTCGCGGTTGGCGATCGTCACATCGACGAGATCTTTGGGCTTGGGCTTCTCCCCCGTCACGGGCGTCCAGGGCGAGCGCTGTTCGCGCAGCTGCTCGAGCTGGGCGTCCACCTGCGCCACCGTCACCGCCGGCACGGTGCGGGTGAGACGGAACTGCCCCAACCGGTCGAGCTTCAGGTCGGGTTTGAGCTCGACGTGAAACTCGAAGGTGACGGGCGCGCCGGCTTCCCATTTCAGATTATGGATGTGGGGGTCGGCGATCGGCTTGAGCCGCTCCTGCTCGAGCGCCACCCGCCAGCTCTCCTGCACGACCTCCTGCAGCGCCTGCTGGCGGATATCCTCGGCAAACTTCTTCCGGACGACGGCGGCGGGCGCCTTGCCCTTGCGGAAGCCCGGCAGCCGGGCGCGCTGCTGATACGCCCGGGTGGCGCGCTCCTCGGCGGCGGCGACGCTCGCGGGGGGGATCGTGACCGCCAGGGAAGCCTCCCCCGGCTCGGCACGGGTCTTGGTGATCGTGATGTCTGGCATTGGTCGGAAATCTAATCCCTCCGGAGTGGAGATGAGCAGGGAGCACGGAGCAAGGAGCAGACTGCTCCGTGCTATCTGCTCCCTGCTCCGTCTCATGCGACCGGAGGGACTCGAACCCCCACGGGTTGCCCCACCAGCTCCTAAGGCTGGCGCGTCTGCCGATTCCGCCACGGTCGCGGCAATGGGAAGATAACGCGTTGACGCGGTGTCGGAGCCCGTCTACTTTGCCGCTGTGCCACGCCTGAAATGGTCGCTGTGGTTGCTTCCCGCGCTCGCCTGCCGCGGTCCGTTTCCGCAAAGCACGCTCGATCCCCGCTCCGACTTCAGCGCCGCGATCGACGGGTTATTCACCAATATTTTCTGGTGGGCGCTGTTCGTTTTCGTGGTGGTCGAGAGCCTGCTGGTCTACGCGATCATCCGCTACCGGGCGCGTCCCGGCGCGCCCGAGCCGAAGCCGCTGCACGGCCACACGGCGCTGGAGATCGGCTGGACGCTGGCGCCGGCGCTGATCCTCGTGTTCATCGCCGTCCCGACGATCCGCACGATCTTCGCCACGGCGGGCCACGCGCCGCCGTCGGCGCTGCGGGTGGAGGTCATCGGCCACCAGTGGTGGTGGGAGTTCCGCTACCCGTCGCTCGGCATCACGACGGCGAACGAGCTGCACCTCCCCGTGCACACCCCCATCCAGCTCGATCTCAGCTCGGCCGACATCATTCACAGCTTCTGGGTCCCGCGGCTCGGCGGCAAACGGGATCTCACGCCCGGTCACGTCACCCGCATCGCCTTCCGGTCCGATTCCGCCGGCGAGTACCTGGGACAGTGCGCCGAGTTCTGCGGGGTGTCGCACGCCAACATGCGCCTGCGCGTGTTCGTGCAGCCCGAAGCGGAATTCCAGGCGTGGGTCGCCGGCCAGCAGCCGGCGTCCGGGCCGGCGGCGGCCGGGGGAGACGCGCGGGTACCGGAAGGGCGGCAGGAGTTCGTGCGCAACGGCTGCATCGCGTGCCACACGATCGCCGAGCTGCCGCAGGCGCGCGGGGTCCTCGGTCCGAATCTGTCGCGTGTCGGGAGCCGGACCACGATCGCCGGTGGGCTCTTCGCGAACACCGCCGACAACCTGCGGCGCTGGATCCATAACGCGCCGGCGGTCAAGCCGGGCGCCCTGATGCCGCCGTCACTGCTGCCTGACAGTGAGCTCGACGCGCTGGTCGCTTACCTCCAGAGCCTGAAATGAAGAGCTGGATCACCACCACCGATCACAAGCGGATCGGTCTGCTCTACTTCTGGACCGCCTTCGCCTTCTTCCTGATCGGGGGGCTCGAGGCGCTCGTGATCCGGGCGCAGCTGGCGCGGCCCGAGGGCGTCGGCGTCAGTGCCGAAGTCTTCAATCAGATGTTCACGATGCACGGCACGACGATGGTGTTCCTCGCGTTGATGCCGCTGACGGCGTCGCTCTTCAATTTCATCATCCCGCTGCAGATCGGCGCGCGCGACGTCGCGTTCCCGCGGCTCAACGCGTTCAGCTACTGGGTGTTCGTGTTGGGCGGGGTGTTCCTCAATGCCTCGTTCTTTGTCGGGCCGCTGTTCGGCACCGGGGCGCTCTCCGTCGCGCCCGACGCCGGCTGGTTCGGCTACGCGAATCTGACGTCGCGGCAGTACTCCCCCGGCCCCAACATCGACTTCTGGGTGCTGGGCGTGCAGATCCTGGGCGTCGCATCGCTCGCGGCCGGATTCAACTTCATCGTGACGATCCTCAACATGCGGGCCCCCGGGATGCGCATGCTGCGCGTGCCCGTGTTCACCTGGATGACGCTGGTGACGCAGTTCATCGTCATCACCGCCTTCCCCGTCATCACGGTGGCGCTGGTCCTCCTCATGTTCGATCGGTTCTTCGGGACGCACTTCTTCGTCCCCGCGGGCGGCGGCGATCCGATTCTGTGGCAGCACCTCTTCTGGATGTTCGGGCACCCGGAGGTCTACATCCTCATTCTGCCCGCCATGGGCATCGTGTCCGAGGTGCTGCCGACGTTCTCCCGCAAGCCGCTGTTCGGATACATCGTCGTCGTGTATTCGGGCATTCTGATCGGGTTCCTGGGATGGGGCGTGTGGAGCCATCACATGTTCGCGGTGGGGCTCGGGCCCATCGCCGATTCGGTGTTCGCCGGCACCACCATGCTCATCGCGATTCCCACCGGGGTGAAGATCTTCAACTGGATCGCCACGCTGTGGGGCGGGCAGCTGCGGTTCACCACCGCTATGCTGTTCGCCCTCGGCTTCATCGCCATGTTCATCATCGGCGGGCTGTCGGGCGTCACGCATGCCTCGCCGCCGGCCGATCTGCAGCAGACCGACACGTACTACGTCGTGGCGCACATCCATTACGTGCTGTTCGGCGGCACGATGCTCGGCTTGTTCGCCGGCTTCTACTATTGGTGGCCCAAGATGACGGGGCGGCTGCTCTCGGAAACGCTCGGGCGCTGGCACTTCTGGCTGTCGCTGATCGGCATGAACCTGGCCTTCTTCCCGATGCACTTCTCGGGGCTGCTCGGCATGCCGCGGCGGATCTACACCTATCCCGACGAGCTGGGCGTCACCAGCATGAACCTCGTGTCGACGATCGGCGCCTTCTTGATCGGCGTCGCGACCCTGGTGTTCTTCTGGAACCTGTTCCGCCACCGTCGCGCGCTGGCGCCCGGCGCGGGCCCGAGCGACCCGTGGGGCGGCGCGACGCTGGAATGGGCCGTCCCCTCGCCGCCGCCCGTCTACAACTTCAGCGTGATGCCCGTGGTCGAGGGCCGCCTGCCGCTGTGGCGCACGGCGCGGCACGAGCCGATCGCCCCGCTGCCGGCCACGCCGCCCGCACCGATCCACGTGCCGGGCGGCTCCTGGTGGCCGCTCATCACCGCGGCGGCGCTGCCGGTCATGGCCACCGGCGCCGTTTCCCGCGAGCTGTGGGTCGTCCTCCTCGGCGTCGCCGTCCTGATCGTCGGCGTCTACCGCTGGGCGTACGAGCCCTTCGAGGGTTGAAATGAGTACGCACGCCGGCAGCATGGGACTCGACAGCCGCAAAATGGCCTTCTGGGCCTTCATCGGCTCGGAGTGCCTGCTGTTTGCCTCGCTGATCTCCACCTATCTGGTCTACAAGGGAAAGAGTCTCAACGGGCCCTATCCCCACGAGATCCTGAACATCCCCTTCACGTCGTTCAGCACGTTCGACCTGCTGATGTCGAGTCTCGCGATGGTGCTCGCGCTGTCGGCGATCCAGCGCGGCGACATGCGGCAGGGCAAGCGCTGGCTGTTCGTGACGGCGCTGCTCGGCCTGATTTTCCTGGGTGGCCAGGTCTGGGAGTTCAATCACTTCGCGCACCAAGGCCTGGGCCTGACGACCAACCTCTTCGGTTCGACGTTCTACGTGCTGACCGGCACGCACGGCGCGCACGTGACCGTCGGCGTGACCTGGCTGCTCACGCTGTGGGTGCAGGCGCTGCGGGGGAAGCTCGGCCCGGCGCAGGCCATGACCGTCGAGATCGCGGGGCTGTACTGGCACTTCGTGGACGTCGTCTGGATCGTGATTTTCACGGTCGTGTACCTGATCCAATGAGCCGAGGGAGAGCGACGCGATGAGCGAGCAGGCGCACGCCAGCACCGGTACCTATCTCCGCATCGCCGCGGTGCTGGTGATCAT
>JAUYMC010000396.1 GCA_030699545.1 Gemmatimonadales bacterium
CGGCGCGGATCGCGTCGTCGGTGATGATCTGCGCGGCCAGCTCGGCCACCTGGGCGAGCACGGCGCGAATCGCCGGGAGGTCGGTCGCGGGCCGGCGGTCGCGGACCCGGGCCGCGCCGAGGGGACCTGCGGCGTGCGCGGCGACACGGTCCAGGGCCGCGGGGAATTCCAGAATCTCCAGCACCGCGTCTATCCGGCGAGCTCCTCGCGCACGATCGCGTTCACCAATTTCCCGTCGGCCCGTCCCTTGAAGCGCGGCATCACCGCCGCCATGACCTTCCCGATGTCGCTCGCGCCGGCGGCCACGGCCTCGCGCACCGCCGCGCGGATTTCGTCCGGCGGCACGGCGGCGGGCAGAAAGGCCTCGAGCATGGCGACTTCGGCGCGCTCGCGCGCCGCCAGCTCGGGGCGCGCGCCCTGGTCGTACAGCTCGATCGATTCGCGCCGCCGCTTCACGCCGCGGCGCAGCACCTCCGCCGTCTCGTCGTCGGAGAGGGGGTGTTTCAGCTCGATTTCCCGGTTCTGTACGTCGGAGAGGATCGTGGAGAGGAGGAGGGTGCGCGCCTGATCGCGGTTTTTTCGGGCTTCGTTCATCGCGGTGCGCAGCTGCTCGGGGAGACGTGCCGCCACGAGTCAGGCGTAGCGCGGCCGGCGGTTCTTGCGCCGCGCCGCATTCATTTTACGCTTGCGGCGCTCGCTGGGCTTTTCGTAGTGGCGGTGCTTACGCAGATCCGCCAGAATCCCCGCCTTCTCACACTTCTTTTTGAATCGCTTGAGCGCCCGCTCAAAGCTTTCGTCATCGTGAATGATGACTTCCGGCATATGGGTCTGGTATCCCTAAGTGTTTGGTGACGCACGAACTTAGCTGTACGGCCCCGGGGGTGCAATGTGTCGTTGCGGGGTGGGCTACCCCGGCGGCCAGTGCATCGGGCGGCCCCCCAGCAGATGCACATGCAGATGAAAGACGGTCTGGCCGCCGTCAGGGTTCGTGTTGATCACCACCCGGTAGCCGCGCGTCGCGAGCCCCGCCTCCCGCGCCGCGTCGCGCGCGAACGCCACCAGGTTGCCCAGCAGCGTGGGGTCCTTGGCGTCGTTGAGCGAGCCGATGTGGATCGTCGGGATGATCAGGAGGTGAGTCGGGGCCTGCGGGCTGATGTCCGTGAACGCCAGCATCCCCTCGCCCCGCTTGACGATCTCGGCCGGGATTTCGCCCGCCGCCACCCGGCAGAAGATGCAGCCGCTCATTCGCCCCTCCGTTCGCGGCGCCGCGGCCGCTCTTCCTCCGCCTCGAGCCCCAGCGCCCGCCGCACGCCGTCCCAGAACCGCCGCCCGCCCCCCTCCTCCTGGGGCGGCGCGTGCTCGACCGCCGCCAGCTGCTCGAGCAGGCGGCGCTGCTCGGCGCTGAGCTTGGAGGGGGTCCAGACATGCACCCGGACGTGCAGATCGCCATGCCCACCCTCGCCGAGTCGCGGCAGGCCCTTGGCACGGATCCGGTAGAGGGTGCCCGTCTGGGTCCCGGCGTCGATCCGCAGCGCGCTCTGGCCGTACGGCGTCGGTACCTGCACCTCGGCGCCGAGCGCGGCCTGGGTGTAGGTGACCTGGAGATCGTAGACCAGGTCGTCGCCGTGGCGCTCGAAGCGCGGGTCTTCCTTGATGTCGAGCACGGCGATCAAGTCGCCGGGCGGACCGTTGCGCGGGCCGGGCACGCCCTGGCCGCGCAGCGTGAGATAGTGATGATCGGCGACGCCCGCCGGGACGTCGATCTGGACCGTCTTCTCGGTGCGCACGCGCCCGTCGCCGCCGCACCGCTGGCAGGGGCTCGCAATGATCTTGCCGTCGCCGCCGCACGTCGGGCACGGCGACACCGTCAGGAACTGTCCGAACAGCGACTGCGCCTGGCGGCGGACTTCGCCCGAGCCGCCGCAGGTGCCGCACGCCACCGGTGACGTCCCCGGCTTGGCGCCCGTGCCCGTGCACTCGGTGCAGGCGTCGAGACTCTTGATGCGGACGGTCTTGGTCGCGCCCGTCGCGACGTCGGCGAGCGTGAGCTTGAGACCCACCTTGAGATCGTGCCCGCGGCGCCGATCCCGTTGGGTGCGGCCCCCGCCCCCGCCCCCGCCCCCGACGCCAAACAGCGACTCGAACGCTCCCCCCCCCCCGCCGCCGCCACCCATGCCGAAGTCGCGCATGAAGACCATGAGCGCTTCCGAGAGATCGAAGTGAATTCCTCCGAACCCGGGGCCGGCGCCGCGCGCGCCGGCGTGGCCGTAGCGGTCGTAGGCGGCGCGTTTGTCGGGATCGCGCAGCACTTCGTAGGCTTCGCTGACGATCTTGAAGCGCTCTTCCGCCGCCTTGTCGCCGTTGTTGCGGTCGGGATGGCACTCCATGGCGAGCTTGCGGTAGGCCTTCTTGATGTCGCTTTCATCCGCGTCACGCGGGACGCCGAGAGTGGCGTAGAAGTCTTGTTTCATCTATTCGAGCAGCTCGCTCACGAGTCGCGAGGTGTGGTCCACGAGTGCGGCGATCTTGTCGTACGGCATGCGCGTCGGTCCCAGCACGCCGATGACGCCCGACAGCGGGCCACAGTGGTAGCTGGCCGTCACGAGGGTGAACGTCGCCAGCCGTGCATCGGTGTGTTCCTGTCCGATCGAAATCGTCAACCCTTCTCCGCCGCGCGCGGCGAGCGCCTGGCGCAACACGTCGCGCCGCTCCGTCACGGCGAGCAGTCCCTGCAGCCGCTCTTTGGTCGCGAATTCCGGCTGGCCCGCGAGCGGCTGCGTGCTGCCGAGGACGACGGGGGCCGGCGCGGCCGGCACCTCGAACAGATCGTCCGCTTCCTGGACGAAGATGTTGAGCAGCTCGCGCGGGCCCTGGTCCGTGATGGCGTCGCGCAGCCGGTCGGCGAGCGAGCCGCGAATCTCCTTCAGCGTCAATCCCGCGAGGCGCTCGTTCAGCACGACGGTCACCTGGCTGATGACGTCGGTGGCGATCTGCGACGGCACTTCCACGAAAATCGTCCGCACCGCGCCGCTCCGCAGCGACAGCACGAGCAGCAGCCGCTCGGACGACACCTGGATCAGCTCCAGCCGCTCGAGCACCGCCCCGTCGAGCGTGGGGCTCACCGCGACGCCGAGCTCGTTCGTGAGCACGCCGAGCACCTGCGCCGCGCGCGCGAGAATCGATTCGATGGCCGCCCGCTCGCCCTTGCCGGAGATCTCGCCGCGGAGCTGGCTCGACTGCGCGGCCGCGACGGCGGCGGGACGCATGAGATGATCGACGTAGGCGCGATAGGCGCGGTCGGTGGGAATCCGGCCGGCGGAGGTGTGGGGATGGTAGAGGTAACCCTTCTCCTCCAGGTCGCTCATCGTGTTGCGGATGGTGGCGGGAGACAGGCCAAGGCCGTGCCGCTTCGCGATCGTCCGGCTGCCGGCCGGCTCAGCGGTCTGCACATAGGTTTCGATGACGGCCTCGAGCACCTGGCGCTCGCGGTCGGTAAGCGATGCGGTCACGGTAGTTGCGGAGTCCCCAGTCTGGTCAATTCCTGCACCAGGGAATCTAATCGCAACCAGCCGTCTGGGGTGCATCGGAGGCGGTCTTCGGTGACCGTGACCCACCCTTCGCGTACCCACCGGTTGCCGCAGGACGCCGGAAGGCGCCGGAGGGGGAGCCCTTCCGCGGTGCGCAGCCCCAGATACAGCCCCTCGAGCTCCCGCTGCTCGCCGGTCAGGGTCTCCGCCGATTCGACCGCCGACCGCCCGTCCGCGAGGGCCCGCCGGTAGGCTTCCCACGCCGGCAGGTTCCAGCGCCGGGTGCGGCCGTCGAAGGAGTGCGCGGCGGGGCCGAGGCCGGTGTAGGGGCGGCCGGACCAGTAGGCCGAATTGTGGCGTGAAATAAAACCGTTACGAGAGGCGTTGGAGACTTCGTAAAAAGCAAACCCGTCGGCCGACAGGCGCCTGTGTGCATAGAGATACTCGTCGGCGTAGCGCGCTTCGTCGGGGGCGTGCGTTGCGCCACGAGAAATCCAACGGTCGAGTGGAGTTCGTGGCTCGACCGTGAGGCCGTACAACGACAGGTGCGTCGGCCGGAGTGCCAGCGCCAGGTCGAGATCGCGAGCCCAGTCCCGCTGCAGCTCCCCCGGCAATCCGAAAATCAGGTCGAGCGAAATGTTGTCGATGCCGGCGGTGCGCAGGGTGCGCACGGCGTCGCCGATGCGGGCGGCGGCGTGGGAGCGGTGCATCCACGCGAGGACGCGATCGTCGAAGGACTGGGCGCCGAGGGAGACGCGGTTTACTCCGGCACCGCTCCAGGCTCGGGCGTTGGATTCAGTCACGTCCTCGGGGTTGGCTTCGAGGGTGATCTCAACGGGGAACGCGGAATGCGGAACGCGGAACAGGTGGGTGAGCTCCTGCACCAGCCTCCCGACTGCGGGCGCCGGAAGGAGCGAAGGAGTCCCGCCACCGAAATAGATGGTTTCCAGCTCCCCTGGCACATTGCTGCCTCTGCGTGCTTCCTGAAGCACGGCGTCGAGATACTCCCGCGCGGGAACGTGCTTGCGGACGGCGATCGAGAAGTCGCAGTAGCTGCAGCGACGGACGCAGAACGGAACGTGGACATAAAGGTGTTGGGTCACGAACCAACGATAATCAGTTCCGCGTTCCGCGTTCGCACTTCCGCGTTCACACCAATCCAAACACCATCCCCGGCCCTTGCCGCACCAACCCCCGCAGCTCCAGCTCCGTCAACGCCCCCAGCACATCCGACGCTCCCGTGCGGGCCGCGGCCACGAGCGCATCCACGTGCTGCGGCTCGGCGGTGAGGCGACTCCAGAGGGTTAACTGCAGGCCCGTGAGATCCACCGGCGGGACGCGCGGCGCCGGCGTCGCGAGCGTCATCGCCGTCACCGGCACGCCGATCTCCTCGAGGATGTCGCCGGCGCAGAGCGCGGCCTTGGCGCCCTGCTGGATGAGCTTGTTGCACCCGAACGACGTCGGGCTCGTGATCGGTCCGGGGACCGCGAGAATGGCGCGGCCCTGCTCGAGGCCGTTGTCGGCGGTGGTGAGCGCCCCCGAGCCCGCCGCCGCTTCGATGACGACGACGGCGCGCGCCAGTCCCGAGATCAGCCGGTTGCGCCGCGAGAACGACCCCGCGTGCGGCCGCTCGCCCGGCGGATGCTCGGTGACGAGACAGCCGCTCGCGAGGACGCGCTCGTACAGCGCGCGATTCGCCGCGGGGTAGATCACGCCGAAGCCGTTGCCCAGCACGCCGACGGTCGGACCGCCGGCATCGAGCGCCGCGCCATGCGCGAGCGCGTCGATGCCCCGCGCCATGCCGCTCACCACCACGGCGCGCGCGGCGACCGCGCCCGCGAGCAGGCGTGCCGCCGCGGCGCCGTAGGTCGTGTGGTTCCGGCTGCCGACGATCGCGACGGCGGGGCGCTGGAGCAGCGCCCCGTCGCCCCACGCATACAAGACCGCGGGGGGATCGTAGATCTCGGTCAGCTGCTCGGGAAAGTCGGGCTCGCCGGGGAACAACGCGCGCGCGGGCGGACCCCCCAGCGCGGCCAGGCGCTCGAGCACCCGTTCTCCATCTCGCGGTGTGGCTGATCGAATCGCCGTCGCGGCGGCCGGCCCGAAGCCGTGCAGGCTCGCGAGGCGCGCGTGCGGCGCCGCGAGGGCCGCGGCCGCGCTCCCAAAGGCGGCGACGAGCGCGCGTAGCCGCTGCGAGCCGATGCCGGGAACGGTGGCGAGGCTGAGGGTCGCTACGACTTCAGCGTTTTCCATAAGGTTTCCAGCAGATCCGGTACCCCCGCGCGGGAGACGGCGGAGATGGTCACCACAGGCGCGCCGGCGTCGGTGCGTACGGCGGCGGTCACACCCAGGTCCGCTTTGGTGAGGACCACGACATGCGGCTTGGCCGCCAGCTCCGCCGAGTACGCCGCCGCTTCCTTTCGTAACAAGTCGTACGTGGCCTGGGGGTCGGGGCTGTCCACCGGCACGAGCACCGCGATCACGCGGGTGCGCTCGACGTGCTGGAGGAATTTCAGGCCGAGGCCCTTGCCTTCGTGCGCGCCTTCGATGATGCCGGGGATGTCGGCGACCACAAAGGTGCGGTTGTCCGACAGCGGCACGACGCCGAGGTGGGGCTCGAGGGTTGTGAACGGATAGTCGGCGACTTTGGGGCGGGCCGCCGAGATCGCCGTGAGCAGGGTGCTCTTACCGGCGTTCGGCTCGCCGAGCAGGCCGACGTCGGCGATGAGCTTCAGGACCAGCTCGAGCCGGCGCTCCTGGCCGTCTTCGCCCGGCTCCCATTCGCGCGGTGACTGATGCGTGGGCGTGGCGAAGTGCTGATTGCCCCGCCCGCCGCGGCCGCCTTTGGCCACGAGCAGCGTCGCGCCGGGCTCGACCATCTCGCCGATCACGGCGCCCGTGTCGGCGTCGCGGACCAGGGTGCCGGGCGGCACGGGGAGGTAGATGTCGTCGGCCGATTTCCCCGTCATGTTCTTGCCCTTGCCGTGCCGGCCGCGCTCCGCTTTCCAGACGGTGTGGTACCGGTAATCCAGGAGGGCGGCGAGATTCGCGTCTGCCCGTAACCAGACGCTGCCACCATGTCCACCATCCCCACCGTCCGGTCCTCCTTTCGGGACGAATTTCTCCCTTCGGAATGACGACGCTCCTGAGCCGCCGGTGCCGGCACTGATCTGAACAACGACGCGATCAATGAACATCTAACGCGGAACGCGGAATGCGGAACGCGGAACGCGGAACAGCAACGCGCGGTCCGCGTGCTGTACGAATGGACGAGACTGTTATTGCAACCAACTGACTTGCTTCGGCTCGCAGGCGCGAGGCTACGCTTGGTGCTGCGATCTGCACATCTACGAGGAGCTCAAGCCAGAACGCACTTTCATCGGCTTCTTCCTCCACGATCCCCATCTTGGCGAGAAACTCCTTCCGTGAGCGAGCGCGTCTGGCAGCGCGGTAATTGGCCGCCACGGACGTTCCTGAACGTACCAACTGTTTGCCAATGATTTCAGCAGCTCGACCACGTGGGAGATGCTCGACGAGTCGAATGATGTCCACTGCGAACGCTTTTGTTCGCTCTTTCAAGTCTCGTGGCGGGGCGGACTCCACCTGACGTTCCGCGTTCCGCGTTCCGCCTTCGGCGTTCATAAGCTCCTCCCCCGCACATCACGCCACAATTCCCAAATCTTCAGGGCACGTTCTTTGGTTAGATCCGCTGCTATCACTGCAAGGACCGCATCCACGTCCTCGCGACTGGACCCGGTATTCAAGGCCCCGCGAAGGTGGGCATGCAACTGGCGTGGGGTGTTCTGCATCGCGATCGCCGCCAGCGTGCAGAGCTCCCGCAGCTTCGGTTCCAGTCCAGCGCGTGCCAGAATCTTGCCGTACGCGTCGATCACCACGAGCGGCTCGATCGCCGGATGGAGCGCCCGGAGATTCAGCAGAAGCTTGTGGTAGGTCCTCCCATAGACTTCTCCGCACGCAAGCACTCCCCGCTGGGCCCACTGTTCCCAATCCGAGTGCCTAACGTTTTCACCGGTCTCGGTGGGTGGCCCGGCAATACTGCGCCATACCCCAAAAGCAACCAGGGCCAAAGGGTATCCGACATTCAGAAAGCTCTGCAGCAACAGTTCATCAATCCAAACGGCCGGCACCCCAGAGGCCCGCGCCGCGATCATGCGTTCTCTGAGCTGCGCTTCGTCTCCGAGGGCTGTCGCCGTCGCGATCCGTACCAAATCCCGGACCTGCGGTTCGATGCTCACCTTAACATTCCGCATTCCGCATTCCGCAATTCCTCATTCCGCAATTTCGCATTCCGCATTCCGCATTCCGCAATCGTTTCATTTCGTCAGGCTCCCATTTACGCGCAACTCCCCCACCCGCTCGCCGCGCGAATTCATGACCGGACTCGCGACCAGCGACGCCGGCTGCGGCTTGAGGCCCAGCTCGGCCAGCACCGCCGCCATCGCCAGCGCCGCCGACGGCCCATGCCCGTCTTCCACCTTGAGCGTGACGCCCAGCTGCTCGCGCACCAGGAACGCGCTGTACACCCCCTCGGCGCCGACCTTCGTGACGACGCGGCCGGGATGGGCCCGCATCATCTCCGTGCACGGCCGCCCCTCCCCCGCGATCAGCTCGGGATGCATCACCATCGCCTCGAGCAGGCGCGGATGGATCCGCGTGTAGGCGAGCGCCATGCCGCGCAGCGGGACGGCGAAACAGGCGACGCCACATCCGTCCACCGCGACGCCGATCGACTGCGGCGCGATGTCGGTCGCGCGGCTCACCTCCGCGAGACAGCGCTGCTGCACCGGATGCTCGAGCCGCGCGTAAAACTCGGTCGGCCAGCCGTGCTGCCTGGCGAGCGCCAGCATGCCGGCGTGCTTCCCCGAGCAGTTCGAATAGACGGCCGTCAGCCGCACGCCGCGCGTCTCGTAGTCTTTGGCGACCGCGTCGGACAGCGGGCGATGCGGCCCGCACATCAGGTCGCGCTCGGAGCAGCCGCACTTCTGGAGCATCTCGCGGGCGCGCGCGACGTGCGCCGGCTCGCTGGAGTGCGACGCGCAGGCGAGCGCCAGGTCTTCCCGACTGAGCCGGAAGGCGTCGGCGACCCCGTCGGTGACGAGCGGCAGCGCCTGGAACGGCTTCGCCGCCGAGCGCCAGAACGTCACGCAGCCGGGATCGCCGGCCTGCTGCACCAGGCGGCCCTCGCTGTCCACGACGGCGACGTGGACGCGGTGGCGGGACTCGACGACGGAGCCGCGGCGCAGCTCAACCCACATCCCACCCCCAATGCGAATGCGGAATTCGGAATGCGGAATGTAAGGGCGGCCTCTCGATTCCGCATTCCACATTCCACATTCCGCTTTGTAGTTGTATCATTGCCCCGCCATGCGGACCGCGCTGCTCCTCCTCTGCGTCACCATCCCGGCGCGCACCGCTCGCGCCCAGGACGCCTCCCCCTACGTCCCCATCGCCCACTGGGCCACGCCGCTCGCCGAGCATCTCATCGGCCGCGGCCGCATGGTCGATCCCGCCCCGCTCAGCCGGCCGTTTCGTGCAACCGATCTGCTGCGCGCGCTGGAAGCGGTCGACAGCACCACCGTCACGGGCGCCGAGTGGGCGTCCGTCCGGACCATGGTGCGCGCGTTGTCGCGACACGAACGCGGGCCGTCGGCGCGGCTCGATCTGCACGCCGGCATCGCAGCGGCGACACACGCACGGCGCGCGTCGCTGCGCGAGCTGGGAACCGGCCATGGCGACGTCTCGGGCGGCGCGGCGCTCACGCTGTTCTTCGGCCCCGTCGTCGCCGTCACGCATCCCTACTTCGATACGCGCCTCAAGTGGGACCCCGACTATCAAGGCAAGAAAGACCGCGTCATCGCCGGCCGAAACGCCGAAGCCTACCTCTCGGCGCAGTGGCGCTTCGGCGAAGTCTTCTTCGGGTCGCTCGATCGCAACTGGGGGCCGCCGGCGCTCGAGGGCTTATTGGTCTCGCCGAGCCCGTACAGCTATGACCATCTCGGCATCGCCGTGGGCACGCCGGCCGGCGGGCTCAGACTCGAGGGCATCCTGACGCAGCTCGACGACCTCGCCGACACCTCCGGCATCCAGAACCATCGATATTTCGTGGCGCATCGCTTGAACATCCGACCACCCGGCAGGACGATGATTTCGCTGTGGGAAGGGACACTGCTCGCCGGTCCCGACCGCCAGCTCGAGCCGTGGTTCGCCAACCTCTTCACCCTCGGCCTGCTGGCGCAGTACGACCAAGGCTCGCAGCCCAACAACCTGCTTGGCGTCGACATCGTCACCGGAGTTCGCCGCGTCACGCTGTTCGGGTCGGTTATGATCGACGATCTCCAGATCGACGACGCGACGGCGGGCGACACCGAGCCGCCGTCGTACGGACTCACGCTGGGCGCGCGGACGGCGCTCGGCCCCGCGGCGTGGACGGCCTACTACACGCGCGTCTCGAACCTCGCGTATCGCACCGGCAACGTCGCGGAGACGGTGATGCGCCGTGGCGTGGGCCTCGCGCGCAATCGTTCTGACTACGACCAGCTGACCATCCGTGCCTCCCTGCTCCCGGCTCCCGGCTCCCTGCTCACTCCAGAGATCACGCTGATTCGCCAGGGCGAAGGAGATTTCCGGCTGCCGTATCCCGAAGTCACCGCGTTCGACTCGACGCCGGCGTTTCTGTCCGGCACCGTGGAAACGACGGTACGATTAGCGGTCGGCTATCAGCTGTCCGCAGGTGCGTGGCTGCTGGCCGGCGACGCGGGCGCGCACCTCGTGACGAACTACCGTAACGTCAGCGGCGACGACCGGACGAAGTGGGTGGGGCGCGTGGGGCTGACGTATCGCTATAAGAAGGAGACATTGGTGCCGTGACCCGTGACCGCATCGAAGCCCTGCTCCGCAAGATGGCGACCGCCAAGATCGTGGTGCTCGGCGACGCGATGCTCGACGTCTATCTGCTCGGCGACGTCGATCGCGTGTCGCCGGAGGCGCCGGTGCCGGTGGTGAAGGTGCGCACCCGCCGGCACGCGCTCGGCGGCGCGGCGAACGTGGCGGCGAACGTCGCGGCGATCGGCGCCGACTGCCGGCTGGTGGCGGTGATCGGCGACGACCCGCGCGGCGACGCGGTGCGCGCCGAGCTGCTGGGCCGTTTCAGCGATCACTATCTGGTGGTGGCGAACGCGCGGCCGACCACGTCGAAGACCCGCGTCGTGGCGCGCGGCCAGCAGATGCTGCGGATCGACGAGGAGATCGACGAGCCGATCACGGCGCGCACGATGGAGCTGGTCGCGACGGCCCTCGAGCGCGCGATGCGCGATGCCGACGCGCTGCTGATCGAGGACTACAACAAGGGCGCGCTGATCCCGCAGGTGATCGAGCGCGGCCTGACGCTCGCCAAGAAGCGCGGCGTGCCGGTCATTGTGGACCCCAAGTTCAAGAACTTCTTCAATTACCGCGGCGCGACGGTGTTCAAGCCCAATCGCCGCGAGCTGGAGCAGGCGATGGGCGCGGCGCTCGACCTCGCGCACCCCGACGCGCTCCCAGCCGCGGCGGAGAAACTGGGCGTCCACAATCTGCTCCTGACGCTCGGGGCGGAAGGCATGATCCTGGTGACCAAGGACGGCGAGGTAACGCGGCTTGCGGCTATGGCGCGGGAGGTGTTCGACGTCTCGGGGGCGGGCGATACGGTGACGGCGTGGGTCGGGACGGCGCTCGCGGCGGGGGCCACGGTCCGCGAAGCGGCGCATGTCGCGAACTACGCGGCGGGGGTCGAGGTCGGAAAAGCGGGCGTGGCGACGGTGTCACCGGCCGAAGTCCTGGCCATGCACGAGCTGTATTACGACCAGTTGGGGAAACTGAGGAGAGAGGGGTTGTTATAATGCGGAATGCCGAATTCGGAATGCGAAATGCATGGGTAAGCTCCGAACGAGCCGCCCTATCCATTCCGCATTCCACATTTCACATTCCGCATTCGGTGAGGGCCCTTAGCTCAGCGGTTAGAGCAGCGGACTCATAATCCGTCGGTCCCAGGTTCAAATCCTGGAGGGCCCACTTCGGACGGCCGTTGGCGAGGTGTTATCTTTGATGCGCGTTTCACAGGCCGTCGGGCCGCCAGGCCGTCCGGCCGCTGTCATTCGGGTGGCTAGCTCAGCTGGTTAGAGCGCCGGTCTCACATACCGGAGGTCACAGGTTCGAGTCCTGTGCCGCCCATTCTGCGACGAGTCCTCGTCATCTCCCACACCTACGTCGAGCCGGCGCACCGGGGCAAGCTGCGCGCCCTGGCCGCGCGCGGTCTCGAAGTCACCGTCGGCATCCCCCAGCGTTGGCGGGAGCCGTGGTTCGGCCGGCCGCTCGACGCCACGTGGGAGCGGCAGGGGGGGCTCGAGATCTTCCCCCTCCCCGGCTCCATGGACGAGGCGAAGTACAGCCGCCGCGCCCTGAAGGCGCTGCTGCGCGACCGCCGCCCCGACATCGTCCAGATAGAGGAAGAGCCCGACTCCCTCGCCACCCGCCAGATCTTCACCGCGGCGCGCCGGCTCGCCATTCCCGTCGTGCTGTTCACGCGGCAAAACGTGCCGCCCGACATCGGGGTCTTCGCCCGGCTGTCGCACCGGCGGATGCTGCGCCGCCTCAAGGGGCTCGTCGCGGGCAGCGATGCCGCCGGGGCCGTCGCGCGCAGCCAGGCGCCCAACGTGCCGGTCGCGGTGATGCCGCAGCTCGGCGCCGAGCCGCCGCACGAGCCGGTGCACACGCCGCATGAGGGCCTCGCGATCCTGTTCATCGGACGGTTGGTGCCGCGCAAAGGGCTCGATAATTTGCTGCAGGCGCTGGCCATGAATCGCGGCTCCACCTGGCATCTCACCGTCGTGGGCGATGGGCCCGAGCGGGAGCGGCTGGAGCGGCTGGCGAGCGAGCTGCGGCTCGCGGCCCGCGTCCGCTGGACGGGTGGATTGCCGGCCGAACACATCGCGCACCTCTGGCAGGACGTCGATGTCCTGGTGCAGCCGTCGCGCGCGCTCCACGACTGGCGCGAGCCGAACGGCCACGCGGTGATCGAGGCGATGGCGCACGAAGTCGCCGTGCTCGGCACCGACAGCGGCGTCCTGCCCGAGCTGATCACCAATGCCGGGGTCATCGTGCCGGCGGGCGATGTGCCCGCGCTCGCGGCCGCACTGGAAAAACTGGCCGACGACGCGACGCGGCGGCAATACGCGCAGGCCGCGCGCGCGCGGGCGCTGCGGCTGTATTCGGACGACGCGATCGCGGAGCGGACATTTCAGTTCTGGAAAGGGCTCGTCGGATAGATGCCTACGGTGCTGCTCGTGCCGGATCTGCCGCTCGAGGGCTGGCCCTCGATGGATCGGTACGCCCACCGCCTCCATGACTGGCTCGAGAGCACGGAGTTCGGCTTCCAGGTCCGCTTGGCCGCCCACATCGGCGCCCTGACGCGCGATGCGGGCGAAGGCCCTCCCGGCAGAAGGAAGGACCGGCGCAAAGCCTTCGTGCGCTGGTGGACGCAGCCGGTCGACCCCTCGCGTCTGGTGCTGCCCGGGCCGCTGCACGGGCCGCAGCAGTGGGCCGTCCGCTATCACTTCTATCCGTGGCGCGTGAAGCGCGAAGCGAAGCGCGCCGACGTCGTGCACGTCCTCGATCACAGTTACGCGCATATGATCGCGAGCGCGGGGCGGCGGCCCGTCGTGGTCACGGTGCACGACCTCATGCCGGTGGTGGTGCTGCGCTCGCCCACCGACGCGGGGGGCTGGCGCGCCGGCGTGCGCAACCGCGTGCTCCGCCAGGCGCTCAAGCTGCTGCGCCAGGCCGACGCGTACATCGTGGGCACGCACTGGCTCAAGCACGAGCTGGCGTCGTGGCTGGGGGACGACAAGAACATTCACGTCGTGCCGTTCGGCGTGGACCGCGCGTTCTTCGGCGAGTCGACGGTGGCGCGCGAGCGCGGCCGGCGCGACTGGCGGATCCCCGAGGATGCGTTCGCGATCCTGCACGTCGGCAGCACCGTGGACCGCAAGAATGTACCGCTCGTGATGCAGACGCTGGCGCGGCTGCGCACCCAGGCGGACGCCTATCTGCTCCAGGTCGGCGGGCGGTTCACGGCCGAGCAGGAGGCGCTGATCGACCGGCTCGATCTCCGCCGTTTTGTCCGCAGCGTGGGGGGCGCGGACGAGACGACGCTGCGCCGCGCCTATCGCGCCGCCGACGTGCTGCTGTTTCCGTCGCTGTACGAGGGGTTTGGATTCCCGGTGCTCGAGGCCTTCGCCTCGGGGCTGCCGGTGATCACCTCGGGGGCGGGTGGGCTCACGGAGGTCGGGGGGGATGCGGCGGTGGTGGTGGACAGCCGCGATCCCGGGGCGTACGTCGAGGCCATGGAGCGCCTGTCGGACGACGTGACCGAGCGGGAACACCTGGTGCAGCAGGGGTGGGAGCGGGCGAAGACCTTCACGTGGCAGCGCACCGCGGCGCAGACGGCGGATGTGTATCGGACGATCCTCTAACGGAGCACGGAGCGCCCCGTGCTATTTGTTTTTCAGCATCTCCCGCATCACCACCACGTCCTGGCGGTCCTTCGGCCGGCCGGCCGCCTCTTTTGATCGAATGATGTCTTCCAGGCTCGCCGCGAGCAG
>JAUYMC010000398.1 GCA_030699545.1 Gemmatimonadales bacterium
AGACCAGGCGCCATCACCGCGGTTCACCGTGTTGGAGTCCACGGGCGCAGCCTTGAGGTACGCATCCCCGCCGACCTGGCGCGAGAGCTTCAGGTGGTCCGGCGGGAGTTCGCCCTCATCACCCGAGGCCCCGGGCGCAGCATGCTCGTGCGCTTCACGGAGCCCGGAGACGACGCCGGCGGCGACCTGCTCTGGCTCCCCGCGCGCCCGGACCCTCGACCCGAGACCTCAGCGGTCCCCGCAACGGTCGCCCGGTAGACCTCGGGGCGACAGGCTCCGCCCGGCGCCCCGCCGGGGTGCGGACAGGTGGGGGTTGACACCGGCCGGCCCGCAAGAGTAGGCTCCGGGGTGATGACAGCTATATCGGTACGCGCCCGACCCAAGAACCCCCATGCGGTCGCCCTCGTCAAGCTCCGGCGACCGAGCGACCCGCTGGCCTGCTACGGGGACCTGACCATCGCGCAGCGGCGCGCCCACTACACGTGGGTCGGCCAGGTGCGGATGACCCGAGCGGCCCGGATGCCTGACCCGCAGCCGCCGCCGTGGGTCAGGATGCGCGCGCTCCTCCACCGCTACGGCCACAACCAGCGGCTCGCGCTCATCCACGAGGCCGACCGGACGGCGGACGCGGGTTATCAGTCCATCGAGGCCGCCCTCGACCAGCTGCCCCCGAACATGCAGACGCTCATCCGCGCGAACCTGGCCGTCGTCGCGCGCGCCATCTACCAGCTCGTCCTACTCGCGGGTGTGGACGAGATTGACCAGAGCAAGAGGAACCGGGGCTTCTACGGCCCGCTGCCCAACCGGGGATAGACGACGCGCGCCCGGTGGCCACGTGGCCACGGGGCGCTGAGGGATCGCGCGCCAACCGACCACGCGAGGCGCGCGCTGCGGTGAAGGGAAGCCGCGCAGGAAAACGAAGAACCGCCACGGCAGTGGTTAGGCGCCCTCGCCGTGACGGCTCCGGTACACGCGAAGGGAGGAACCGCCCCCTTCGTGCCTACGGTAGCACGGCCCCGTTAGCATAGGCGAGGGGGCGCGGCCCGCGGAAGCCATCGGGCCTGGCCGGCACAGCCAGGGGCCGGCGCTGGTAACAGCGCCCGGCACGTGTGGGCGCCTCGGGGAAGGCGCCCGTCTACGTGCAAGCCGGACAACGAGTCCGCGATCAAGCCTGGGGGGTCCTCCATCGGTGCGAGGGAGAGGGGGCCCCGGAGGGGGCCTTGGTACCACTACGCCCGGCCGTGGCCAAGCCCCCGGAAGAGGGAGCTTGAGCCGTCGGCCGGGGGCGCAGACGGAGTCTGACAGGCTCGCTGGTGGGCTCTGCTCGCTGGCCCGCGGGGTTGCACGTCAACCCCTCTGATGGTGGCGCACCGCCGAGACGGCGGCGCGCGTCGATCTGTCCCACGCCATGAGCGGCTCAGGGAAGCCAGGATGAAGGGGAAGGGTAGCCGAGCACTACGGCGCGCGCTGGAACGGCACACCGGGCGCTGCCGTGTATGCAAGATCATCGGCCGCCGCGGGCCCGACTCGCGCGGGCCCTGCGACGTGGAGCGGTATCTTCGCGAGGCGACGGAGCGCGCGCGCGCGCGGGAGGCAGAACCTCATGGGCAGCCGTGAGCGAGCGATCCGACGCCGCCAGAACCGAGAGGAGCGCCTGGCCGAGGTGCGCGAGCCGGCGCCGGCGACGCCGGCGCTCTCCGTGGTGCTTCTCACCACCACCGCCGGCGATGTCGTGTTCTTCACGAGGATGAGCGAGGAGCACGCCATAGCCTTCGAGGCCGCCGCGGTGCACGAGGCCGACGCGCTGCTCGACCTGCTCGAGCGGATCAGGACCCGCGCGATCGCACCGGACGCGGGCGACGAGAAGTGAACCCGACACCGTGAAGGAGACCGCCATGAGGGGGTTGGAGCTGACGATGGAGCGGAAGCGACGACGGTACTACGCGCGGTACCTGGCCGGGCTCGAGCTGCCCACCGGCCAGGCCCTCGACGAGGCGGACGCGGCCGAGCTGCGCCTCGACAACCCGGGCCAGTCTCGCTCGGTGATCTTCCAGCAGGCGGAGCTCGTCCGCGCCCTCGTCGCGGCCGGGCGGTCCCGGGGTGACATCGCCTCGGACTACACCCTCGACCTTCGAACCATCGAGCGCTTCATCACCACGCCGCGCCTGGCGCCGACGTCGGTAACGGCGGACATCGACGCGCGCGTCCTGGCCGAGTGCCCCGAGACCTACGAGCCGGGGAGGGTGGTGCAGCCTACCGGGCGCTTCACGATCCCCGGCGAGTCTTTCCTCCCGGACCCGCACAGCCAGTTCAGCGGGAGGTGATCCCCACCGTCTGCATGACGGCGCGTGACCTGGTGGAGTAGGACCAGGCGCGCGCCGCCGCGCGGACTGGATCCACGCGGATCCGGATCCCGGCGGGCGAACTCGCTGCCGGCGGCCAGCAGGTGCCTCCAGGCGGGGCGATCTCCCGACCACCCATAGTCCAGTACGGGCGGAAACGCACCTGTAGCGGGTAGCGCCCGCGGGCGCCCGCACGGCGGCTCCTGCGCTCGACCTGGCCACGGGCGCGGCCCAGCTCGTCACGATCGTGCTGAGGACGTGTCCGCGACTTTCTCCGACGCTGGCCCGGGCCTCGACCTCGCGCGGCGTGCCGGGGATGAGTGCCTCAAGCTCGGCTCGCCCCCCCCAAGCTCTTCCGAGCTTCTACCCTCCCCAAAGGGGAGGGTAGAAGCGCAGGGGAGCGGAGGATATCCACCGGCTCCGTCGTCCCCCCTTCCCACTCTGTGGGAAGGGGGGATGACTACCCCGTGGGTTTCTGAAGCACCCACGGGGTAGTCACCCCGATGGGGACGCGCGTTCCGTGCGTCCCCCTCGTGGGCGACGGAGCCGGTGGATATCCTCCGCTCCCCTGCGCTTGGGGGGGGCGAGCCGAGCTTGAGGCACGGCGGGGGCGGTAGGAATCCGGCCACCATCGACCAGGGCGCGCTACTGCTCGGCGGTGGGTGGTGACTCGGAGCCCTCTTGACCGGCGCGCGCGGCCGCGGCCGAGGGCACGCGCACGTCACCAGCTTCCTTCTCTTCTTCCGACACCGGACCGGGCTCGGACGGCGGCGGCGGGTCACTCTGGACGTGACGCCACACCATGCGCCCGATCTCATCGACACCCGCCGACAGATCCCGCAGCCGGGCGTTGATCGCCTCCAACGCTGGCAGCCCGCTGATACGGAGGTGGATCTCCCGCCCGACCTCCTCGATCCGGTACTGGTTCCACGCCTTGGCTCCCGCCTGGCGGAGTTGCCGACGTAGGAGCGTGTTCTCCCGCCTGGTCCGGTCCACCGTCCGCTGAAGCGCGAGCCCGATCGGCCGGCCAGCGATCCGCCTGGCGCTCGTGGTGAGCGCAACCTCCTCGTGCCGCTTGTCGTGCCAGTAGACGGACCCGCCCCCGACAACCCCGATCCGCTTCCGGGCCCACAGCGGGACCGCGACCACCCAGGAGTTGCCCGCCTTGTAGACCTGGCGCTGCCGCCCCGCGTCCCTCACTTCGGCCTCTTCCGGGCTACCGGGTTCCGTGCCCTTCTTCCGTCCAAGCTTGGCCATCGTCCCGCCTTTCTGCCCGCCCCGGCCGCCAGAAGAGGGAGTAGGGGGGTGGGGGGGGGCCGTCAGAATATACACGAGTATAGACCTAACCGGCGGGGGGTGCCTCGGATAATACTGCTTGACTCGGAAAGCCGGGGGCGGTGAGACTGCCAACAGGACAGCGAAGAAGCGCGCGCGGCCCCCGCTAGAACGGGGGCCGGGCGCAGAGAAAGGTCAACCCGTTTCCCGCACCCAGCGAGAAGGAGACCCAGTGCAAGCCTACACCGACACGCCCCACGTCAACAACCCCTTCGCCGCCCCAGCCCTCCCGGAGTACGTCCTGTCCTTCGAGCAGCGCCGCGCCCGCTTCGGCAAGGCGAACCCGGCCCATGAGAACGGGAAGGGGACGAAGCGCCGTCACCGCCGCGAGGTGGACACCAAGCAGGGGTTGGAGCACACCCGGAAGCTGCTCGCGGGCGAGGTGACGTTCAAGGACCGCGAGGGCAGCCCGCACAGCCTGCGGGAGCTGCTCGCGTCCGACCTACGCGAGGCCCCGGTCTGGCTCCGCGACCTGCAGCGCCAGAGCCGCCGCTACCTCGATGCGGTGGTGACACACGGCCCGGCCAGCGGGTGGGGGATCGCCCAGCCAGTCGCCGGGAGCGAGATCAACCCAAGGTGGACGCCCTACGTGGTGCCCAAGCTCGGAGAGAAGTGCTGGCGGTTCTGGCGCTCGGCACGGCTCACGCTGGCCCGGCTCCTCCCCAAGCTCGCGCGATGGATCGGGTTGACGGTCCCTCCACACCGGCCAGCTTCTGAAGCTACCGCGACGACGAAGAGGCCGGAGTCCGGCTCGAACGAGACGAGGCAGGAAGAAACGAGGTGCAGGGACCGTGCGAGCGAGAGCCTGGCCGCGATCCTGGACAGGGTGCAGCGTCGTTTCGGTATGTGACAGGCCCATGCGCGGGGCCGTCGAGGCCCCGTGCACGTGGTGGAGGGAGGCCCAACACGCGCAGCGCGCCCGGGCGCGTCCAGGAGGAGAGCCGTGAGCCCTGACAACCCGAAGGTGCCGAGCTTCGAGGAGTACCACGACCGATGGGCGCGGCAGAGCCTCATCTCGCTTGAGGGGCGCGTGGCCGCGCGCCTCGACCAGCTGGCCGACGCGGTGCGCGCGCTCTCCGGGAACCTCGACCACATCCATGACGACCTGGTGGGGCTGCGCGAGCGGGCGAACATCCCGCGCCCCCAGTGCTACCCGGCGGGGAAGCGCCCGCGCCGGGCCCGGAAGGTGACGGTGCCACCGCCGCCGCCGCCGCCGCCGGCCGAGACGCCCGCGTCTGATGTCGAGGCGCGCGACGAGAAGTGAACCTGAAACCAGGAGGAGGCCCACCATGCGAGGGCTCGAGCTTCGGATGGAGCGGAAGCTGATGAGGTACTACGAGCGGTACAACGCCGGCGTGGAGCTGCCCGCCGGCCAGGCCCTCGACGAGCAGGAGGCCGGCGAGTTCCTCGGCTCCGTGGGCGATCGGTGGCGACCGCTGATGTTCAAGCAGGCCGAGCTCGTCCGCGACGCGATCGCCGCCGGTCGGGCGCGCGGCGACGTGGCCGAGTGGTTCGGCGTCACCCTCCAGGACATCGAGCGGGCGCTGTCCACTCCACGCCTCGCGCCCACGGCCATCACCGAGGCGATCGAGGCCCGGGTGCTCGAGCGGTGGCCGGACACCTACGAGCCCAACCGCGTGCAGCCGCCGACCGGCCGGTTTGCCGTCCCTGGCGAAACCTACATCCCGGACCCGCACAGCCAGTTCTCTGGGAGGTGATCCACGTCTGCATGCCGGCGCGCGCCCGCGGGCAGCCGTAGGCCCCAGCGCGCGCCG
>JAUYMC010000400.1 GCA_030699545.1 Gemmatimonadales bacterium
CGGCGCGCCCGGGGCCGTCGCCTGCGCCGTGGCGAGGAAGAACGTGCCGAGCAGCGCGAGCGCGATGGCGACGGACGAAATGAGCAGGTACTTCCACACCGCCTCCAGCGAGCGGCGGTCGTGCCGGTGGAGGATCAGCGGCGCCACGGCCAGCGTGCTCGCTTCCAGCGCGATCCAGAGCACGGCGAAATGATGACTCAGCGCCGCCAGCGACCCCGCCGCGAGGAAGGCCAGGACGCAACTGACGAAGGCCCGGCCGCCTCGCGGGCTCTCGCGCCGCAGGTACCCCACCGTGTAGATCGCGGCGACGAAGAAGAGCACGCTGGTGAGCGTGAGCACGATGAGCCCGAGGGCGTCCACGGCGATCCACCCGCTGAGCACCGCGGGGTGCGGCGTCGCCCAGACCAGCCCGACGAGGACGAGATGAACCGCCGCGATCGACACGAGCCAGGCCGTGCGCCGGGCTTCGGCGCGATGCAGGTACGCGCCGAGGGCGCCGAGCGCGGGCAGGAAGACGAGCGCGAGCAGCAGCATCAGTCGTGCAGCTCGGTCAGCCGCGCGGACGAGATGGAGTCGAACTCGCGGTTGATGTGGAAGACGACGATGCCCATGATGAACACGCCCACAAAGACGTCGAGCAGCACCCCGATCTCCACCAGGAACGGCACGCGGTCGGCGCTGGTCAGGCCGAACAGATAGATCCCGTTCTCGAGCATGAGGTAGCCGACGACTTGCGTCACCGCTTTGGCCCGGGTCGTGATGGTCAGGAACCCCATGATGACGGTGGCGAGCGCCACCGCCACGAGGAGCTCGCCGGCGCCTTCGGGCAGCGGGAGTCGCTGCGCGACCCCGAACCCGATCGCCACCGCGACGACGCCGAGCACCAGCGACAACGAGAAGCCGATGCGCGGCTCGACTTCACGCCGGACGGCGGCTTCCCGGATCGCGCGCTTCAACAGCCACGGCAGGATCAGCGACTTCACGACGATGCTGCCGAGCGCGAGCCCCGCGATGCGGAGCGACCAGTGTTGCGTGAGCGCGATCGGCAACAGGCCCAGCATCAGCCCCTGGAACGCAATCGCGCGAATGCACGTCGTCAAGCGACTCGTTCCGAGAATCATGAAGTCGGCGAGAACGACGAGGACGAGGAGCAGCTCGGCGGCGGCGCGCATCGCTACTGGAGCAACACGAGCAGCGTGGCCAGCGCGGACAGCGCCGCCGCCGTCACCAGGAACTGCGGCACGCGGGTGAGGCGGAGACGTGCGGTGGCGCTCTCCACGACGCCGACTAGGGCCGCGACGAGCACGAGGCCGCCCGTGAGGGCCGCGACGGCCCGTACCCCGGAGAGCGCCGCGGGAGGAATGAGCACGCCGACGACCAGGGCGCCGAACACCATGAGCTTCACGGCGCCGCTGTAGAGGATGACCGCCAGGTCGGGGCCGCTATGGTCGAGGACGATCACCTCGTGGATCATCGTGAGCTCGAGGTGCGTGGCGGGGTCGTCCACAGGCACACGCGCCGTTTCCGCGAGCAGGACGAGAAAGAGGCTGGTGGCGATCAGGGCCTGCGCGGCGCCCACATGGCCGGCGCCGGCGGTCCACGCGGGCGTCGGCGCCGTCCCGAACATCCCGGTGAGCGACAGGCTGCCGCTGAGGAGCGCGAGCGTGGCAAAGCCCAGGAGCAGCGCCGGCTCCGTGAACGTCGCGAACGTCACGTCCCGGCTGGCACCCATGCCTTCGAAGCTCGACCCCGTGTCCAGCCCCGCCAGCACCAGGGCGAACCGGCCCAGGGCGAGCAGCGACGCGAACGCGATAAAATCGCCGCTGAAGCGCAGCACCGCGTGGCTGCCGTCGAGCGGCAGCAGGCAGGCCGCGCCGAGCGTCGTCATGAGCAGCGTGAGCGGCGCCACCCGGAACATCCAGGTCGTCGTGCGGCTGTAGGTGCATCGCTTGCGCCACAGCTTCCCGAGGTCGAAGTAGAGCTGCAACAGCGGAGGACCGCGGCGGCCGGTGAGCCACGCGCGGGTCTTCGTCGCGATGCCCGGCAGCAGCGGCGCGACGACCAGCAGCCACACCAACGTGACGATCGCGGGCCAGACGATCACGAGGGCGCTCCCCGCCACAGGTAGACGAGCAACGCCAGAAGAACCCCGACGATGTACAAGAGATACGTGTGCAGCCGCCCGTGTTGCACCGGGCGAATGACCTCGGCGACCTCCAGGACGCGGTGCCAGGTGGGCCGCACGACGCGCTCCAGCACGAGGTCGAACGGATGCGAGTGGAACGTCGCGGGGCCCCGTTCCGTGCGGATGCCGGAGAACCGCGCGAAGGTGCGCAGCAACGGCGCCGCGAACGACGCGGCGGTGTACTGCATCCTCGGGGTCGCCGCCGCGTAGCCGCACGCCCACGTCTCACTCCAGGCCGAAGGCCGCCGACGCTCCAGCGCCCGGCGCACCGCCCACCCGACGGCGATCAGGGCGACCAGACCGCCGGAGACCAGCGCGATTCCCCACGCGCCGCGGTGCACCGGGTCGAGGATCGCCGGAAGCTGCGCCGGGGTCACTGCCGCGATGCCGGCCGCGACCTCCATCGCCGGGCCCACGACCAGGGGCGGCAACAGTCCGATCACGATGCAGACGAGGGCCAGGGCCACCATCGGCCCGAGGTATCCGGCGCCCGGTTCGCGGCCCTGCGCGGCCGCCGTGCTGCGGGGCTCGCCCAGAAACACGATGCCCGTGACCTTGGCGAAGCAGGCCAGCGCGAGTCCGCCGATCACGGCCAACGCCGCCACTCCCAACACGGCGCCGCGCACCGGCCCGCCGACCGCGGCGCCCGCGAGCAGTCCCTGAAACACGAGCCACTCGCTCACGAAGCCGTTGAGGGGAGGAAGGCCGACGATCGCGACCGAGCCGATGAGGAACGCGATCCAGGTCACGGGCATGCGCCGCGCCAGTCCGCCGAGACGGTCGATCGCGCGGGTGGCGGTGGCTCGGGCGATCGCACCGGCACCGAGGAAGAGGAGGCTCTTGAAAACCGCGTGGTTGACGGTGTGGAGCACGGCGCCGGCGAAGCCGAGCACCGCCACGACCGGCTGCTCGTAGGCGACGCCCAACGCACCCGCGCCGACACCGAGCAGGATGATACCGATGTTCTCGATGCTGTGATACGCCAGCAGCCGCTTCAGGTCGTGCTGGGCCAGCGCCCACAGGACGCCGAGCACGCCCGACACGATTCCGAGCGACAGCACGACCCACCCCCACCACGCCGGTATGCCGCCGAGGAGCTGGATGACGCGCAACAGGCCGTAGATCCCCGTCTTGATCATGACGCCCGACATCAAGCCGGAGACGTGCGAGGGCGCGGACGCATGCGCGCCCGGCAGCCAGAAGTGGAGGGGGACGAGACCGGCCTTCATCCCGAATCCCGCCAGCGCGAGCGAGAGCACCGCCGCGGTACTGCCTGCGGGAAGTGCCGCCCCGCCCAGGGCATCGAAGGTGAATCCGCCGGCCCAGCTTCCCCACAACGCGAACATGGCGATCAGGGCCAGCGCGCCGAGGTGGGTGGCGGCGAGGTATACGAGTCCCGCCCGGCGGACCTGCCGATCTTCGTCCTCGAACACGACGAGCAGGTAGGCGGTGAGCGCCATCATCTCCCACGCGATCAGGAACACCACCGTCGCGCGGGCCGTCACCACAAGTGCCATGGCAGCCAGAAACAGGGCGGTCAGGAAATGCGTGCCGCCCACCGGCCGGTGGGCGCGCTCCGGCCCCAGATACGCGATGCCGTACAGGACATTCGCCAGACCGACCCCGAAGACGACGAGGAGGAACACTGCCGAGAGCGCGTCGATCTCGAACGCCCAGATTCCCGTCGCGGGGCCCATGTCCCAGGCGACGCCGCCCGCGGCCCGGCCGGCGAGCGCACCCACGGCGGGGATGAGACCGGCAATGCAGCCGAGGACGGCGAGGACGGCGAACGCCGTATCGGCGATGCGGCGGCGCCCTTGCAGCAGCCACGCCGCGGCTCCGCCGAGCGCCGTGAGCGCGATGCCGAGAAAGAAGAGTGTCACGCCGATTCCAACGGCATGGCATGCGCGCCGCTGACGCGAGCCTCCAGTGCGCGCACGCGGCTCAGGATGGCGTCGGCAGGTGCGCGCGAAGAAAGGAGTTGCCGCAGCTCCGCGTCCCGCAGGA
This sequence comes from Gemmatimonadales bacterium, assembly GCA_030699545.1. GTDB lineage: Bacteria > Gemmatimonadota > Gemmatimonadetes > Gemmatimonadales > GWC2-71-9 > 20CM-2-65-7. The sequence goes on from JAUYMC010000400.1 coordinate 4,193, forward strand.
CCACGGCGAGCTGCGCGAGGATGCGTAAGTGCGCGGGCACGGTGGGGCTGATGACCGAAAACAGCGCGTGCACCGGTTTGCCGTCCACCGCGTCGAACTCCACCGGATGGTGAAGTAAGCAGAGGGTCACGAACGGCTGTGGTACGTGAAGGAGAATCGGATTGCGCACGTGCGGGATCGCGATGCCGTCGCCGATGCCGGTCGAACCCATGGCCTCACGCGCCTCGAGAACCGTGACGAGAAAGTCCCGGTCCACGTCGGGAGGCAGGGGCAGGAGCGCCACGAGCGCCGCCAGGACGACCGACTTCGTCTCGCCGCCGACGTCGTAATGAATCCCGCCCGCGGTCAGCAAGCTGGAGAGCGGGGGCACCGCATCCGGGTGACGGCGCGCCTGGTCCAACAGACGCCGAGACACGGGCACTCCCTGCTCGGTCGCCCACTCCCACAGCTCGATGGCGTTCAGATACAGACGCTCGTCCGCTCCATGAACCGGCACGCCGCGCGTACGGATCCACCGTCGGAGCGTCGATTCATCGACGTTCAGATACCCTGCCGCGTCTCGTATGCTGAGCTGCACCGGGAATTGTCCTTTTCCACTCGCGAAAACCATCCATCACCGCGTCGCGATCGCATGGATTATACTTGATCCCGAGGGCTTGAGAATGGCCGGGAGGTGCTGAGGCATGCCGCCGCTGGCGCGCTGGTACATCAAGATTGCGATGCTCTACCTGGTCGCGGCGCTGGTCGTCGGCGTCCTGCAGGCGCTGCGCGTGCCGGTCCTCGCGCTGGCCGGCCCGGCGTACGTGCACATGCTGGTCGTGGGATGGATCACGCAGATGATCTTCGGCGTCGCGTACTGGATGTTTCCCAAGTTCGCGCCCGACAATCCGCGGGGCAGCAACGTCCTGGGGATCGCCACGTTCGTGCTGTTGAACATGGGGCTCGTGCTGCGCGTCGTGGTCGAGCCGGTCCGGGCGTGGCGGCCCGGCGCCCTCCCCGGCGAGCTGCTGGTCGTGGCCGCGGTCGCGCAGGCACTGGCGGGTGTGGGCTTTCTCCTCATCACCTGGCCGCGCGTGAAGGTGAAATAAGTGCCGCTCGTGAGCGTGTGGCTCGTGCGCGCGGCGCTGCTGCATCTCGCCGGGGGGTTCGTGATCGGCGCCCTGCTGCTGGCGGACCGGGGTGTGCCGTTCGCGCCGGGCGTGTGGGCGCTGCGCGCGCTCCACACCGAGATGCTGCTGGTCGGCTGGATGATGCAGCTCGTGATGGGTGTGGCGATTTGGATATTTCCACGCTTCGCGCTGCGGCAGGCGCCGCAGCGCAGCGCGGTGACGGCATGGCTGGTGCTCATCCTTCTGAACGCCGGCGTCGTGCTCGTCGGGGCCGGAGCGCCGGTCGCGGGCCGCCTGCTGGAAGCCGCCGCGGCGGGGAGCTTTGCCGTTCACCTCTGGCGGCGCGTCGCCCCGTCTGGACTGTCGGCGATGTGACGCCGCCTTGCGGCGAACTTCAAGCCGTTTTCATACGCGCCTGGTGAGCTTCCGGTCAGCTTCCACCGGAGGATGCCATGAAAGTCGCCGAGCTCATGCAGGCCAATCTCAAGACGATCAGCGTGGATGCGACGATCGCCGACGCGGTCGTGGCGCTCACGGAAGCGCAGGTGTCGTCGCTGCCGGCGATCGACCGGTACGGCCGTGCCGTCGGCGTGCTCTCGACCCGGGACATCCTGCAGGCCGAGCGGGCGTGCGAATCCCCTGCGCAGCGGGAGCATCTGTTCGAGCGGACGCGCGTGCTCGAGGTGATGGCGCCCTGGACGCACACGGTGGATCCCGGCATCGACATCCACCAGGCGGCGCAGGAGATGCTCTATCTCAACGTGCAGCGCCTGTTCGTCGAGTTCGACGGCGCGCTGGTGGGCGTCATCTCACAGACCGACATCGTCGGCGCCGTCGCGACGGCGCGCGTCTAGCCGCCGCGCTTCGCCGGACGGCCGGCGACGTACGCACGTCCTGCCCCCAGCGCCGGTGAGGGATTGATGAAACGGCGGGCGGGGTCGACTATTAACTCCGTGGCCCGCCTCGACAAGACAGCCGAGTTTCGCGACGAGACGGCGCGCGTGCGCGAGCGCTTCGAGCGCTTGCTGGCCGCCGGCGTCGCGATTTACGGGCATCACGACCTGCCCCACGTCTTGCAGCAGGTCGTGGACGCGGCCCGTGAGGTCGTGGGGGCCCGCTATGCGGCGTTGGGTGTGCTCGACGAGAGCCGCACGGGCCTGGTGCAGTTCGTAACGTCCGGGCTCGACGACGACGCGCGGCGTCGTATCGGCGACCTTCCCCGCGGCCGCGGCCTGCTCGGCCACGTGATCGAGGTGGGGAAGACCATCCGCACCGCGGACATCAGCACCCATCCGCAGCGATCGGGGTTTCCGCCCCACCATCCGCCCATGAAGTCGTTCCTCGGCGTTCCGGTGAAGGGCCCGTCCGGCACCTTCGGCAATCTCTATCTCACCGAAAAGATCGGCGCGCCCGAGTTCGACGACGAAGATGAAGCGATCGCGGTGCTGCTGGCGACGCAGGCCGCCGCCGCCGTCGAGAATGCGCGTCTGCACGAACAGAGCGAAGAGCTGGTCGCCAAGATCCAGGCGTTGCAACGCCAGCGCGATCTGTTTTTTGCGATGATGAACCACGAGCTGCGCAACGCGCTCACCGGGGTGTACGGGTGGGCTGAGCGCCTGGTCCGGAAGAAGTCGCCGGAGAGCGTCGAGCAGGCGAGTCGCGAGGTCTATGAGGCGGCGGAGCGCACGATCACGCTGCTGAACAACTTCCTCGATCTCACGCGGCTCGACGCCGGCAAGATCCGGCCGGTGGTGCGGCCGGTGAACGCTGTCGACATCGCGCATCGCGCGGTGATGGCGACGCTTCCCGCCGCGGAGAGCCGGCGCGTCCAGCTCCAGGAGGATTGGGGCGCATCGGCCCTCACGGTGCGGACGGACCCCATGCTGCTCGAGCAGATACTCGTGAACCTGTTGTCCAATGCGGTGCGGCACAGCCCCGAGCGCGGAACGGTGGTGGTGGGCGCGGAGCGGACCGGCGATGTAGTCCTGCTGCACGTGAGCGACCAGGGGCCCGGGATCGATCCGGCGCTCCACGTGCGCATTTTCGAGCCGTTCGAGCGGTTCGATCCGAGCTCGGGGCTCGGTACGGGGCTCGGGCTGCCGGTCTCGCGCCGTCTCGCGGAGGTGTTGGGCGGGACTCTCGTCGTGCGCAGCGACATCGGCACAGGGGCCTGCTTTACGCTGGCGCTGCCGGACGACATGAAGGATTCTTCATGAGACGTTTAGACGCGATTCAAGGGCGGTCTTCTAACGTGCCTTCATGAAAATCCTCGTCGTGGAAGACGACCGGAAGGTCGCGGGATTCATCGAGCAGGGACTGCGGGAGGAAGGCTACGTCGTGGACGTGGCGCCGGATGGGGATCAGGCCACGATGCTGGCGCATGTCTACGACTACGACCTCGTCGTGCTGGACGTGATGCTGCCCAGGAAAACGGGGCTGCAGGTCGCGGCCGAGCTGCGCCGCGAAGGCCGGACGACGCCGATCCTCATGCTCACCGCGCGCGACACCACCGAAGATGTGGTCCGCGGACTCGACGCCGGCGCGGACGATTACCTGACCAAGCCGTTCAAGTTCGATGAGCTGATCGCGCGGGTGCGGGCGCTGGTGCGTCGCGGTGGGGCGGGGCGGACGGAGCTGTTGAACTACGGACCGGTCGAGCTGGACCGCCTGAAGCACAAGGTGCGCGTCGCCGGCAAGAACCTCGACCTCACGCCGAAAGAGTTTCACCTCCTCCAGCATTTCCTGCTGCATTCCGAGGAAGTCGTGCGCCGTACCGAGCTGCTCGAGAAGGTGTGGGACATGCACTTCGACCCCGAGAGCAACGTCGTCGACGTGCACGTCGGGAATCTGCGCCGCAAGCTCCGGCAGGCGACGGGCCAGGATCTCATCGAGACGGTGCGCGGAGTCGGCTTCCGTCTGCACACGCCGGACCGGGTAGACGCGTGATGCGGTCGCTCCGCCGGTCGCTCGCGATCCGGTTCGCGGCGACGATGGCGGCGGGGTTGCTGGTCGCGACGGCGGCGTTCTACTGGGCGGCGTCGCGCGCGCTGGAACAGGCCGTGCCCGCTCCCTCCGCCGCGCTGGAAGCGGACCTGCTGCTGGCCCTAGGGGCGGTCGTGGTGTGCGGCACCGCCGCAACCTTGATGGGAGCCTGGCATTTCACTTCCTCCGCCGTCCGCCCCGTCGCCGAAATCACCGCTCAGGCCACGCACATCGAAGCGGGCACCCTCGATCAACGCATCGTCGCGCACGCCGACACCGAGGAATACGAGGGCCTGGTCGCGGTCCTGAACCGGATGCTCGAGCGGCTGGAGACCGGCTTCGCGGCGCAGCGCCGGCTCACGGCGGACATGAGTCATGAGCTGCGGACGCCCCTGACGGCGCTGCGCGGGGAGATCGAAGTCGCGCTGCGCGCCGACCGCTCGCCCCGCGATTACCAGATCGTGCTGCGCAGCGCGCTCGAGGAGATCGATCAGCTCACCACGCTGAGTGAGGATCTGTTGCTGATCACCCGGGCGGACGCGCACGTCCTCACGCTGCACCGGGAGTCCACCGACGTCACGGCGCTCGTGGAAGGCGCCGTGGAGCGGCTCCGGACGCGGGTGACCCGGCGGGACCTCACGCTCAACCGCGCGTTTCGCGCCGGCGCCGAGCGCGCGTCGCTCGATCCGGAGCTGGCCGCGCGCCTCGTGGACCATCTGCTGGAGAATGCCGTCAGCCAAACGCCGGAGGGCGGAACGGTCGCGGTGACGGTGGAGCCGGGCGGGCTCGGCGTGCGTCTCATCGTCGAGAATTCCGGACCCGGCATCGACGCGGCGGACCTGCCGCATCTGTTCGAGCCGTTCTACCGGTGCGACCCGGCGCGGACGCGGGACGACTGTTGTGGCGGGCCGGGGCTGGGGCTCGCGATGGTATCGGCGATCGCCCGGCTGCATGGCGGCGCGGCGCGCGCGACGAGCGCGCCCGGCCGCGGAACCCGGTTCGAGATCGATCTCGCGGTATCACCCGTCAACTGATCGTCCACGGAGGCTGAGATGAAGGAGCATCCGCGGGGCACCCTCGCGCTGGTCGGACTGTACGGCGTCCTGTTCGCCGCCGGCTGGTTCGCGTTCTACTTCTTCGTGTACCTGCCGCGTGGCGGGGTGACGCCATGAACGTCCCCTTCTACGAAAAGCTCTGGATGTGGGCGTCGGCGGTGCTGATCGTCGCCTTTCTCACCACGATTGTCGCCGGCCTGACGGGCAGCGCGTTGCAGCCGCCGAGCCACGTCGAGACGATCGACCCCACCAAAGTATGGAACGATCCGCGCTTCACGACCCGTGGCGCGACCACTGATGGGCAGCGCACGACGGTCGTGAACGTCGCGATGATGTTCGCCTTCGAGCCGGCCGAAATCCGCGTGCCCGCGGGGCAGCCGGTCACGTTCCGCCTGACGAGCACGGACGTCACGCACGGCTTCCAGATCGTCGGCACCAACGCCAACACGATGGTCGTGCCGGGTTACATCAGCCAGTTCACGACGGTGTTCCCGCTGCCCGGTGAGTACCTCATCGTCTGCAACGAGTACTGCGGCTTGGGGCACCACGTGATGGCCGGGAAGCTGATCGTCGAGGAGGCACGGCCATGAAACGCCTGAGCCTCGCCCATTTCTGGGTGGCGATTGTCGCGTTCGGCGCCGCGTCGGCGATGGCGTTCATGCAGGCGCTGTCGCGCGCCAGCCTCGATCTGCCCTGGCGCTCGGCCAAGCTGTACTACCTCTCGGTGACGGCCCACGGCGTGCTGATGGCGCTCGTCTTCACGACCTTCTTCATCATGGCCTTCGGCTACGTCGTCGCCGAGCGCACGCTCGGCCGGCCGGTCGCCGGGCCGCGGCTCGCGTGGGCGGGCTTCTGGATCGCGGTGGCGGGCACGGCCGCGGCGGCGTGGGCGATCTTCACCGGGAAAGCGACGGTGCTGTACACCTTCTATCCGCCGCTCAAGGCGCACCCGGCCTTTTATATCGGGCTCACGCTGCTCATCGTGGGGTCCTGGCTGTGGGGCGCCGTGATGCTGTGGTCGTACCGCGCCTGGCGCCGCGACCAGCGGGACGCCCCCGCGCCCCTCGCCATGCACGGCATGATCGCGACAGTCATCGTCTGGTACATCGCGACGGCCGGCGTGGCGGCAGAAGCGCTGCTGCAGCTGATTCCCTGGTCGCTCGGTCTCACCGCCACGATCGATCCGTTGCTGTCGCGGATGCTGTTCTGGTACTTCGGCCATCCGCTCGTGTACTTCTGGCTGCTGCCGGCCTACGTGATCTGGTACACGCTCCTGCCCGTCGCGGCGGGCGGCAAGCTGTTCAGCGATCCCCTCGCGCGGCTCGTGTTCGTGCTCTTCATCCTGCTGTCGACCCCCGTGGGCTTTCATCACCAGTTCATGGACCCGGGAGTGTCGGCGGGGTGGAAACTGCTCCATACGCTGCTGACGTTCGCCATCCTGTTCCCGAGTTTCGTTACCGCGTTCAGCGTGACGGCGTCGATGGAGGTCGCCGGCCGGATGCGCGGCGCGACGGGATTGTTCGACTGGCTCGGCAAGCTCCCCTGGCGCGAGCCGCTGTTTTCGAGCATCGCGCTCTCGATGATCCTGTTCGCGGCCGGCGGGCTCGGCGGGGCCATCAACGCCTCGTTCGGCATGAACGCCGTCGTGCATAACACCGCCTGGATTCAGGGACATTTCCATCTGACCGTCGGCAGCGCCGTCGCGCTCACGTTCATGGGCGCCGCGTACTGGCTCGTGCCGCGGCTCTCGGGCCGCGAGCTGGAGCTGGGACTGCTGGCGCGCGTCCAGCCGTATCTCTGGTTCATCGGCATGCTCCTCTTCTCGGTCTCGAACCACATCACGGGGATCTTGGGCATGCCGCGACGGGTCTTTGACGCGTCGTACGAAGGCAGCCCGGCCGCCGTGCAGTGGCAGGGCCTCACGGAGCTGTCGGCGCTGGGCGGCGTGTTCCTGTTCGCGAGCGCCGCCTTCTTCATGCTCGTCATGATCGGGACGGGGTTGGCCGGAAAGCGGCGCGAGCCGGAGCCGATCGCGTGGGCCGAGCCGCTGCATCCGGCGCCGCTGCGGCGCACGGTGTTCGACCGCTACGGCCTCTGGACCGCCGTGGCCGTCGTCCTCGTCATCATCGCCTACGGGTATCCGCTGTGGCACCATCTGCGCATGGCGCGCTTCGGATCGCCGGGATTCAGTCCGTTCTGACCGTCCTGCGGGTCCTCGCGCGGCGTCCGGTGGCGCTGATCGCCGCGCTCGGGCTCATCGCGGGGCTGGTGGTACGGTCGGACGCGATCTTTCTGGGCACGTTGATCGTCGGGGGCGTGCCCCTCGTGCTTCAGACCCTCCTCGGCATGCTGCGCGGGCGGTTCGCCGCCGACGTCGTGGCGATGCTTGCCATCATCACCGCATTCATCCTCGGGCAATACTTCGCCGGCGTCGTGATCGTGCTGATGCAGTCGGGGGGGGAGGCGCTGGAGGCCTACGCGATGCGCCGTGCGTCGCGCTCGCTTGAGGCGCTGTTCGCGCGGGCGCCGAAGATCGCCCACCGGCTCAACGGCGACCAGGTGGTGGACGTGCCGGTGGATGCGGTGAACGTGGGCGACGCGCTCGTCATCAAGCCGGGGGACCTCGTGCCCGTGGATGTCGAGGTGACCGAGGGGTCGTCGGCCGTGGACCAGTCGGCGCTCACCGGGGAGCCGGCGCCCATCCGCGCGGTCCTCGGCACGTCGCTGTTGTCGGGCAGCGTCAACCTCGAGGGCGTGTTGCGCGCGCGCGCCCTGCGGCCCAGTGCGCAGAGCCAGTATCAGCAGATCGTCCGGCTGGTGGAGCGCGCGCGGCAGGAGAAGCCGCCGATCCAACGCCTCGCCGACCGTGTGGCGGTCTGGTTCACGCCGTTGACGCTGGTGATGTGCGGCGTCGCCTTCCTCATCACGGGCGCGCCCACGGCCGTGCTGGCCGTGCTCGTCGTGGCCACGCCGTGCCCGCTCATCCTCGCCACGCCGGTGGCGGTGATCGCCGGGATCAGCCGCGCCGCCGATCTGGGTGTCATCATCAAGAACGGCGTGGCGATCGAGCAGGTGGGGCGCGCCCGCGCCGTCGTGTTCGACAAGACGGGCACGCTGACGTTGGGCCAGCCGAGCGTCGCCCATGTCGAAGCCCTCGACGGCGCCGCGAGCGACGTGCTCCGCCTGGCCGCTGCCGTCGAGCAGTTCTCATCGCACCACCTCGGGCGCGCGGTGGCGGAGGCCGGCCGCGATCGATTCGCCTCACTCCCGTCCGTGACCGATTTCCAGGAAACGCCCGGACGGGGCGTGACCGCGCGGGTGGACGGGCACATCGTGAGTGTCGGCTCGGCCCGGTACCTGGCCGATCAGGGCATCGCCCTGGACGGCTCAGGCGCCGGAGGAAATACGGCGGCGTATGTCGCGATCGATCGCGTGCCGTCCGGGAAGATCGAGTTCGCCGATCGTCTGCGGCACCAGGTTCCGGCGTTGCTGCAGCGGCTTGCCGTGCTGGGTGTGACCGAGACGGTCATGTTGACGGGCGACCGCGCAGCGCCGGCCGAAGCGATCGCGGCGCAGGCGGGTATCCGCACAGTGCGCGCGAACTTGATGCCGGGGGATAAAGTGACGGCCGTGCGGGAATTAACCCGGCGCCACGGGACCGTGGTCATGGTGGGGGACGGGATCAACGACGCCCCGGCGC
>JAUYMC010000009.1 GCA_030699545.1 Gemmatimonadales bacterium
GGGCGCAGCCGCCGGCGAGGACGCCGCCGACGATCGCGCACGCCACGCCGAGGAGGATGCCTTTCAATGGAGATCCTCCGTCGTCACCAGGACCGCGGCGGGCCGCGCGCTCAGTAGCCGAGGTCATCGAACGCCTTGTGAGGGAGGGCGGTGACGCGAAAGATGGCGGCGGGCTCTTGCCTCGGGTCGAGGCGGAGTGAGTGGACGGGTCCGCGCCAGAGCTGCCGCTGATCGGTGATCAGCTCGTGAACCTCGAGGCGGCCGTCGGGCGGCAGCCCGAGCTCGGCCATGGGCAGCTCGAGCCGGGCCTCGTGGACTTCGAAGGGGTCGAGGTTGACCGCGACCCACACCAAATCGGCGCCGTCCGCGCTCCGCTTGGCGTAGAAGAGGATGCTGTCGTCCTCGCTCGGGTAGAAGCGCAGGTGGCGGGACGCTTGCAGCGAGGGGCGGTCGCGCCGGATGTGGTTGATACGCGCGATGTAGTCCTTGATGTGGCCGGGGGCGTCCCAGTCGCGGACCCTGATCTCGTACTTTTCGGAGTCCTGGTATTCCTCGGTGTCGGGCAGGGCGGCATTTTCGCACAGCTCGTAGCCGCTGTAGATTCCGTAGGCGGACGACAGGGTCGCGACGAGCGCCAGGCGCATCTTGAAGGCGGGGCGTCCGCCCCGCTGAAGGATCAGCGGGAGGATGTCGGGGGTATTGGTGAAGAAGTTACCCTGGAAGTACTCGGCCATCTCGGTCTTCGTCAGCTCGGTGAGGTAGGCGACCAGCTCGTCCTTGAAGTTCCGCCAGGTAAAGTACGTGTACGACTGGGTGAAGCCGACTTTGGCGAGGGCTTGCATCAGTTTCGGCCGCGTGAAGGCCTCGGCGAGGAAGATGACGTCGGGGGCGACGGCCTGAACCTCGCGGATCAGCCAGGCCCAGAAGGGGATGGGCTTGGTATGCGGGTTGTCCACGCGAAAGATCCGCACCCCCTGGTCGATCCAGAAGAGGACGATGCTCCGCAGCTCCTCCCAGAGGGCCTCCCGGTCCCGGCAGTGGAAGTTGAGCGGGTAGATGTCCTGATATTTCTTGGGCGGGTTCTCCGCGTACTTGATGGTTCCGTCGGGCCGCCGATGGAACCACTCCGGGTGCTGGCGGACGTACGGGTGGTCGGGCGAGCACTGCAGCGCGTAGTCGAGGGCAACCTCCATCCCCGCCGCGTGCGCCGCTCGGACGAGCTCCCGGAAGTCCTCGAGGGTGCCGAGCTCGGGCGCAACATCCTTGTGACCGCCATGCTCGTTGCCGATGGCCCACGGCGACCCCGGGTCGTCCGGGCCCGCCGTCGAGGTGTTGTTCCGGCCCTTGCGGAAGCTCAGCCCGACGGGGTGGATCGGCGGAAGGTACAGGACGTCGAAGCCCATGGCGGCGATGTCCGGCAGGCGGTCGAGGCAGTCCTTGAAGGTCCCGTGCCGGCCGGGGAGGCGCCCTTGCGAGCGGGGGAACATCTCGTACCAGGCGCCGAAACGGGCGAGCGGGCGGTCCACGACGACCTCCAGCTCGCGGTCGTACTGCGTGGCGGCGCCTCGATCGGGATAGCGTGTCACGAGCTCCGCGGTCTCCTCGTCGAGCAAGAGTGTCCCGCGCCGGGTGGCGGTCGTCGCCGCGTCGATCTCGACGAGCCGCTCCTCCAGCCGGGCGCGATCGGCCCCGGCCGCGCGCGGCAGCACGGCCTGGAGCAGGGCCGCGCCCTCGAGGAGCTCGCTCGCCACCTCCATGCCCGCGGCCAGCCGCTTGCGGAGGTCCGCCGCCCACGCCCGGTAGGGATCCGGGTAGGCCTCGATCGTGTAGAGATAGCGCGTGTTCTCCTCGAGGAGGAAGCGGCCCGCCCAGCGATCGTTGCCCACGGGTTCCATGGGCACTTCCCGCCAGGATGTGTCCTTCACCGTCCTGAACTTGAGCACGGCGGCCAGCGCCTCGTGCCCCTCGCGCAGGATGTCGGCGCTGACCTCGAAGGTCTCGCCGACCACCCGCTTGACCGGGAACCGGCCGGCGTCCAGCTCCGGCCGTACGTTGGCGATCCACACCGCGCGGACGTCGCCCCGCGCGCTCCGAACGCTCGTGGTCATGCCCATGGGCGTTATCATGCCTTGCGCTCGAGCAACGCGACGGGAAAATGGGCGAGCAGGTCGGCGACGGCCAGGGCGGCCACGGCCTCGTGTGGCACGCTCCGGTGCTCGGCGCCGCTGAAGGCGTCGACGTAGACGCCCGCGGCGATCCGCTCAGGGACCAGGACATGCGTATCCGCCCACACCGAGGGTCCGAGCGGCAGGCGGGCCCCGTTGCCCGTGAGACGGGCGGTCAGGCGCGGCACGACGACGATGACGGTTCTGGAGTCGGCGTGCCGGGCGAATGCGCACACATGAGCTGCGTGGCGTCCTGCTGTGGCCAGAGGCAGATACTCGCCAGCCCGGAAGAGGTCGGGTGCCGACCGGCGGCAGGAGAGGGCGCGGTGCACCGTGTAGAGCTTGATGCGGCCGTCCGCCCAGCCCTCGACCAGTTCTCGCGCGAGACCCCCGGCCTCGCCGGCCTCGACGCGGGCCCTGAAATCGGCGAGGGCGCGCGCGCGGGTGGCGAAGTCGACAGGCCGCCGGTTGTCCGGGTCGACGAGGCTCAGGTCCCAGAGCTCGGTGCCCTGGTAGAAGTCGGGGACGCCTGGCGCGGTGATCTTGAGCAGTACTTGAGCGAGGCTGTTGACCATTCC
>JAUYMC010000287.1 GCA_030699545.1 Gemmatimonadales bacterium
GCCTTTTCCTGCGGAATGCCCTGCGTGAGCTTGATCTCGCGCCGCACCGTGTCGTTGGCGGCGGGCGTAACGGTGCCGAGCTCGAGATTTTTCACGGGGACGCCGCGCTTGATCATCTTGGACTGCAGCACGTCGAACAGCGCCTTCATCTTGAAGTCGTCGTCGGCGATCAGCGTGAGCGTGGCTTTGGTGCGATCAAAGCTCAGCGACGCCTTCGAGCCTTTGAAGTCGTAGCGCTGGATGATCTCTTTCTGGGCCTGATTGACGGCGTTGTCGACTTCCTGGAGGTCGGCGCCGGTGGAAACGTCAAACGATGCGGTGGAGGCCATAGGGCGGGAAATATAGAGGGAGCGCGGAGCAGGGAGCAGACTGCTCCGTGCTCCTTACGAGAGGAAGCTTTCCAGCGCTCTGGCTCGCGACACGTGGCGAAGTCTCGCCAGCGCCTTCTCTTTCAGCTGCCGCACGCGCTCCCGCGTGATGCCGAGCTGCGAGCCGATCTCCTCGAGCGTCATCGGCTCCGCCCCTTCGAGACCGAAATAGAGGCGCAGAATGCGGGCCTCGCGCTCTTTGAGCGTCGCGAGCACCGATTCGATCGACTCGGTCAGGGCGTGTTCGAAGATCTCGTCGTCGGGGCCGGGATTCGTCGTGTCGGGCAGATAGTCGAGCAGCTTGTTGTCTTCGCCCGGGGTGAGCGGGGCGTCGAGCGACAGGTGCGCCTGGGAGATGGACAGCGTCTTGGCGACTTCGTCTTCCGAGATGTCCATCCCTTCGGCGATTTCCTCGACGGTCGGCTCGCGGCCGAGCTCCTGGAGCAGCGCCGACGAGCGCTTGCCGATGCGATGCAGCGTACCGGCGCGATTCAGCGGCACGCGCACGATGCGCGACTGCTCGGCGAGCGCCTGGAGGATCGCCTGGCGGATCCACCAGACGGCGTAGGAGATGAACTTGATGCCCTTGGTCTCGTCGAATTTGTGCGCTGCGCGGATCAGGCCGAGGTTGCCCTCATTGATCAGGTCGGAGAGGGAGACACCCTGGTTCTGGTATTTCTTGGCGACGGAGACGACGAAACGGAGGTTGGAGCGGACCAGCTTGTCGAGCGCTTCGGGATCACCCTGCTTGATGCGCTGCGCCAGGGTGACTTCTTCTTCCCGCGTGATGAGCGGGTATTGGCTGATTTCCCGCAGATACTGGTCCAGAGAACCCTCGTCAAACGATGCGCGTTTCGCCGTGTTCAGTTGCATGGGGTGGCCACTCCTGCGCTAAAAGGAAGCTACCACTCAGCGAATCAGCGAACCGAGCCGGCTCCAGCGAATGTCGGTCAGCCAGGGGAGCGGATCGCGCGCGCCCCGGTCGTAGCTGAAGTAGACGACCAACGGCCGTCCCTTCACGGCGCCCGCGTCCACAAATCCCCAGTAGCGCGAGTCCGCCGAATTGTCGCGATTGTCCCCCAACACGAAGTACTTGTTGGGCGGCACGCGCAGCGGCCCCCAGGTGTCCCGCGTCGGATGATAGCGCCGGCGCTGTTCCGGCGTGCGGTTCACGAGATAGGCGCGCTGCCAATTGAATTCCGGATCGAAGCCGTCGTGCAGCGGATCCACCCGCTGCACGTACGGCTCATCCAACAGCTCTCCATTCAGCATCATCTGCCCGAGGTGCATTTCCACGACGTCGCCGGGCGCCCCGATCACACGCTTCACGTAGCTCAACGCGGGATCCTTGGGATACGCGAACACGATCACGTCGCCGCGGCTGGGCGTGACGAATCCGGGGAGCCGCGCCCTCGTGCCCGGAATCTGCGCGCCGTACACCGCTTTATTGACGAACAAGAAATCCCCCGCGAGCAGCGTGCGCTCCATGCTGCCGGAAGGAATCTGAAACGCTTCGAGCAAGAACGTGCGAATGATGAGGAACAACACCAGCGCCATGCCGAGCGATCGCATCCAGCTGTCGAACCAGCGCGCCAGCGTCGATCGACGGGATTCGGCGGAGGGAAGCGGGGGTGCGAGGAGCCGCGGCGTATCCGTCACGCCGTGCACTGCCCCAGGGGCCCCCAAGTGATGCATGTGTCGTATCTTAGCAACTAGTCCCGCACGGCGCAACAGTTACGCCCCATCCGCGTGCCGCTCCCCATTGCCGCATCCGGAGTCGGAATTCGGACACCGGGTCGGGGTGCCGGACCCGGGCGGCGAGACAGGCGACCCGCCCCTCGCGCTCGACGCGGATCCACGTGACGGTGGTTCCATCGAGTGTGTCGAGCGCGTCACGCTCGAGCGGCGCGCCACCCGTTGCCAGGACCACGACGACGGACTCGTACGGCATGACCGGACGCTAGGGCGCCGCACGTGACGACCATCACCTTTTGGTTGCTGGCTGGAGCGTTTCGACGCGTCATCGCGGCGCGCCGAGGCGTGACAGCGCGCTACGGGCCTGCGCGACGACGGGCTGGAGCTCGGGGTCGGCATGCAGCCCTGCTTGCACGACGAACTCGTAGTAATGAATGGCCGTCGCGCGATCATGCAGGCGCTCGGCAAGGCGGGCGCGCTCGAGCATCAGCGGCACGCGACGATCGTGGGACCGATCAAACAGCGAGGCCGCCTCCGGGCCGCGGCCGACCGCGACCAGCAGGCGAAACCGCACTTCACGGACCGGCGGAGCGTCGGGGCACAGGGAGTCGGGAAATGCCAGGAAGCGATTCAGCGCCGCGGCTGTATCTCCGTGGGCCAGCGCTAGCGCGCCCCAGACAAAACCGGGGACCGGATGCGCACCGATGACCATCTCGGTGTTTCCAACCGCCCGAGCTTTCGCATCCTGTCGTCGCGCTAGGCGTCGCAAGGAGGCGGTATCTCTGCGTGAAGCCCACCAGTGGGCCGCCTCCAGCGTCTGATAACAGGGCCCCGTCGCGAACCAAGGGAAGTACAAGAGGTTCTGGTCGCCGGGGTGCTGGAGCCATTGAGTGAGTACCGTCTCGACCGTGTCTGGCGGGATGGCTCCGAGTGCGGCGAGGTCCATATAGAACGGCAGCTCGAACTGGTTTCCCACGACACGGCGAGCTTCTTGTAGATGTCCACGAAATATGAGCCCGTTCGCGAGCAGCGACAGATATGGGCGGAGCTCAGTGGCGGCGTCGGCGCCTGGGCCCCGCAGCCAGGCCGGACCCAGGGGCTGCGCTCGAGCGGCCGCCACGATCCGCTGCGCCACTTGGATCTGACGCTCTTCCGCATCTGGCCATGACCGTAGGGCAAACGCGAGGCGATACAGCGCGAGCGGAGATGCCACCTCGAGCTCGCGCTCGAA
>JAUYMC010000011.1 GCA_030699545.1 Gemmatimonadales bacterium
CGGCGCACCGTTGGCGCCGGCGCCGCCCGGACCCCCCGCGCCACCGGGGCAGCCGGCCTGGCCCGCCACGCCGGCGACGCCGTTGTCGCCATTCGCGCCGCGTGCGCCGCGGGAACCCCGCGCCTCGATGACGAGCCAATCCGACGGCGGAACCGCATTCGCGTCCGCGATGACGTAAAACGGCGGCGCGTCTTCGACTTCGATGCCCGCGACCAGCAGGCGCTCGTAAAACGGCGACTGCACAATGCCGAGACGCACGGTGACCTGCGGGCCGCTGGCGCCCGCGCCGCTGCCGCGGAACCCAAAGGCGTGCTGCAGGCAGCCATAGTCGGGAGTCAGCACGGCGGACGTCGTCAGGCTGGGCTTCGCCCGCAAGGTCGCCGAGAGACGAAATCCGTTGCTGACGCTCAGCAGCGGATTCCAATGCGCGTTCCACGAGCCGTTCTCGAGCGCCGTCGCTTCCGGGCTGTAGCGCTCGAGGAATGTCACGTGGAGCCGCGGGGGGCGCTTGTCGTCGTAGCGGGTCTCGAACGGCACGAACGAGCCGTCGTCGAGCACGGCGGTGTACAGAGCGGAGAACGACTCCCCCGGACAGGCGCGCGTGTTCGTGGACATCCGGATCTCGCGAATCTGTCCGACGAGTCCGGGATCGGGCGCGTAGTCGGCGGGCGGCCGTTTGGGCCCGCACGCCGCGACGAGAGCGAGCGCCGCCAGTCCGATGCGCCTCATGGCGCCAGCTCGCGCACGAGCTGGTTCGTGTCCAGGTCATAGACGCGGACCAGGATCACGACTGCTGCGCGCCGCGGATCCAGGACGCGGACGTACACGACCCGCTCGTTCGCCGGTCGATACAGGATCCAGCTGCCGGCAGGCGCCGCGGACTCGATGCCGGCGCACGGCCGCGACTTGGGCCGCGGCTGCTGGCCGGGGACTCGACCGGGAATCCAGACGCGACATTCGCCCGCGTCGGGCAGATGCCCGGGCGGAATGTCGAGCGGGCTCATGTCGATCGCGGGCGGCCGGTTCGCGGGCGGCGGCGGCGGCGCCGGCGGCGGAGCGGGCGGAAGCTGGGGCTGCCGGCGGCCACTGTCGGGCTGCGCAGGAGGCGCGGGCGGCGGAGGCGGTTGCCGCGGGAACGGCCGCATGACCGTCGGTCCCATCGTGTCACGCGCCGCCGGCGGTGGCGCCGGAGGAGGAGGGCCCGGCGGGAAGGGCCGCATCACGGTCGGCTGGTCGCCTTCGGGCCGCACGTGGTCCAGCTCGTTGTCGCGCGGCTCGTGGTCGGGCCGGATGTCCCGCACCCAGCGGCCGTCGGAGTAGTGGTACAGACGCACGACCGTGATCACGCCGCGCCGGCGCGCGTCCATGACGCGCACACGGATGACGCGGCGATCGCTTCTGGGGCGATACACGAGCCACGTCCCAGGGGGTGCCATCCCCACGACCAGGCACGAAATCGATTTCACCGTCCGCTGGCGGCCGGGGGGAATGCCCGGCACCCAGATGCGGCACTGGCCGATGGCGGGGAGGTGACCGCGCGGGATCTCCAGCCGCTCGATCGCCGGCTCCGGACGGTGCGGCGGCGGCG
Organism: Gemmatimonadales bacterium; assembly: GCA_030699545.1. GTDB lineage: Bacteria > Gemmatimonadota > Gemmatimonadetes > Gemmatimonadales > GWC2-71-9 > 20CM-2-65-7. The sequence continues at coordinate 1,589 of JAUYMC010000011.1, forward strand.
GCGCGGGTTCGTAGATCGAGGGCGGGGGACGGCGCGGGGCGGGCTCCCCTCCACCGCCGCTGGTGGACCGGCTGCATGCGGCGACGAGCGTCAGGCCGCTGAGCGTGAGAGCGAGTGTGTGTCGGCGCATGGCGGTGCATCCCCCCGAAAGGTCCGGAACAAATGTAGTATTGAAAGCCATGATGCGCGTGGGTCCGGGTCTCGGGTTGATCGAAACGATGCGGTCGCGCGCCGGGTACGTCCCGTTGCTGGAACGGCACTTGAGGCGCCTGCATGCCTCGGTCGCGGCGTTGCACCTCGATGCCGCCCCCGCCGACCTGGATGCCCGGGCGCGTGCCGCGGTGGGGTCGGAGGACCAGGTGGTCCGCGTGGACGTGCGCAGGGGGCGTGCCGAGTTCAGCACGCGGGCGATTGCCGGCGGTCCGTTTCCGGCGATTATGGTGTCGAGCGAGCCCCACGAGCCGTACTACCACAAGACCACCGCGCGCGAGGCGTTCGGCCGGGCGTTCGCGGGCGCGCGGCGCGCGGGGGCGGATGACGCGGTGCTGGTCACGCGGCGCGGGCATGTCGCCGAGGGGACGGCGTGGAGTCTGTTCTGGTGGGACCGGACGGGCGACTGCTTGTGCACGCCGGCGGCCGATCTGGGGATTTTGCCGGGGATCGGCCGGGCGCGCGTGATCGAGCTCGCCGAGGTCCAGGAGGTGCGGCTGCCGGTGTCGGCGCTCGCGCGGCGGAGCCTGTTTCTCGTGAACGCGGTGCGGGGGGTCGTGGAGATCGGGACGTTGGAAGGGAAGCCCGTTCCCCGCGACCCGCGCACCGTCGAGCTTTCCCGGCGGTTCTGGCCCGATTAGGTTTGTCGGTTCGGAGGCGCCGGCGCCGGTTCATGGTGGCTGTAGCTCAATTGGTTAGAGCGCCGGACTGTGGCTCCGGAGGTTGCGGGTTCAATCCCCGTCAGCCACCCTGGCGTCCCCCTCACACAGGTCCGTAGCTCGATTGGTAGCGCATCGGTCTCCCAAGGCGGCCCCGCCATGCGGGGCCGCAGTTTTTTTGAGTAGGTCATGGAACCGAGTGGGTTGATGTGGGAACGTTCACGATCAATTCATCTGGCCTTCAGCACGCCGGGTCGAAGCTATTCCGGAGTAACCGGACCCACTTCGTCGGGGAATACGGATGCGGCTGACGCGCGAAAGTACGTACGCCCTACGGGCCCTTGCCGTGTTGGCCCGCCGGCAGCCGGGCGAGATCGTGTCGATCCGAGATCGTGTCGATCAGCGAAATCGCTCAGGATGAAGATCTGCCCACGACCTTCCTCGCCAAGACGTTTCAAAAGCTCGCCCGCCACGGGATCCTCGAGGCGCACCGCGGCGCCGGTCGGGGCTACGCGCTCGCGCGCCCAGCGGTCGAAATCTCCGTACGCGCGGTATTGGAGGCGATCGAGGGTGCCGAGCTGTTCCGACGCTGCGTGTTCGCCGGCTCCCGCTGTTCGGACGACCATCCGTGTTTGCTGCACGATCACCTCAAGCCCGCCGTGGCGGCGCTTCGGGCCGCCATCGAGGAGCTGACACTCGCCGCCTTCGCCGACGGGACGGCCGTGCCACCGGCGCCCACGGCCCTGGCGCGCCCTGAACCATGGCATTGATCCGGAGGGAAGAGGTCGGGATGAGAATCCTTGGCGCAGCGGTCATGATCGCTTTGCTGCAGGGCGGCGCGGCGGTGGTGGCACAGAGTCCAGAGCGGGGCCGGGAGATCTTCCAGTCCACGTGCGTCGGGTGCCATACGATCGGCGGCGGCCGGCTGGTCGGTCCCGATCTGCAGGGCGTCGGCCGGCGCCGCAGCGAAGCGTGGATCATCGCGTTCGTGCGGCACTCGCAGCAGCTCGTCGCGGCCGGCGACAGCGCCGCGGTCGACCTTTTCAGGGAATACGGGGAGATGCCGATGCCGGACCAGCCGCTCGCCGCGGAGGACGTCCGGGGCGTGCTTGCCTACATCGGCAGTGCCGGGGCGGCAGGTCCGGCGCCGGGGCTCGGGGTCGCGCCGGCCACCGAGGAGCAGATCCTCCTGGGCCGGTCGCTCTTTCAGGGTACGACGCGCCTTACCAACGGCGGGCCGGCGTGCACGTCCTGTCATGACGTGACGGACGCGGCGATCACGGGCGGTGGCGTTCTGGCGCGGGAGTTGACCACCGCCTTTTCCCGTCTGGGAGGCCCGGGGATCCGGGCCATCATCGCCGATCCTCCGTTCCCCGTCATGCAGCGGGCGTATCGGGACCGCGCGCTCGTCCCGGACGAAGTGACGGCGCTGGTCGGCTTCCTGGGACTCGTCGGTGCCCAGCAGGCTCTCCATCAACCGCGTGGGTTCGGCCCCAGGCTCTTCGCGGTGGGCGTAGGCGGCAGTGTGGTGCTGCTCGTGCTGTACTCGCTGATGTGGCGACGGCGATTGAAGGGATCGGTCAACCAGGGCATCTACGACCGTCAGATCAGGACCACCTGAACCTCGAGTTCACACATGGGCTGGATCAAGGACATCATCGCACCGCAGACGAGGAAGTGGGAGGAGTTCTACCGCAACCGGTTCCAGCACGACCGCGTGGTCCGGAGCACGCACGGCGTGAACTGCACCGGGGGGTGCTCGTGGTCGATCCACGTCAAGGACGGAATCGTGGCGTGGGAGACGCAGGCGCTCGACTACCCGTTGCTGGAGAGCTCCCTCCCTCCCTACGAGCCGCGCGGCTGCCAGCGGGGCATCTCGTTCTCCTGGTACCTCTACAGCCCGCTACGCATCAAGTACCCGCTCATTCGCAGTGCGCTGCTCGATGCGTACCGCGCCAAGAAGCAGGAAACCGGGGACCCGATGCAGGCGTGGATCGCGCTGCAAGCCGATCCTGCCGCCCGCAAGGCGTACCAGACCGCGCGGGGCAAGGGCGGCTTCCGGCGGGCCACCTGGGACGAAGCGATGGAGATCGCGTCGGTCGCCAACATGTACACGGCCGAGCGCTATGGGCCGGATCGTGTGATCGGGTTCAGCCCGATCCCAGCGATGTCGATGCTGAGCTACGCCGCCGGGTCGCGGTTTCTCCAGTTGTTCGGCGGCGTCAACCTCAGCTTCTACGACTGGTACTGCGATCTCCCAACCGCGTTCCCGGAGATCTGGGGCGAACAGACGGACGTGTGCGAGAGCGCCGACTGGTACAACGCCAAGATGATCGCGGACATGGGCGCCTGCCTCAACATGACCCGGACGCCCGATTGTCACTTCTTCGCCGAGTCGCGGCACAACGGCACCAAGGCCGTGGTGTTCTCCCCCGATTTCAGCCAGGTGTGCAAGTACGCCGATCAGTGGGTGCCGCTGCACGCGGGCAGCGACGGCGCGTTCTGGATGGCGGCGACCCACGTGATCCTCAAGGAGTTCCATTACGAGCGGCAGACGCCCGCGTTCATCGACTACGTCAAGCGCTACACCGACAGTCCCTATCTGGTGAAGCTCGACCGCGGCGCCGACGGCCACATGCCGGGCCGGCTGCTGCGGGCGTCCGAGATCGCCGAGTACAAGGACGTCCCCAACGGCGACTGGAAGTTCGTCAACATCGACGCCGCCACCGGCAGGCTGGTCGTTCCCAAGGGGAGCTCCGGTTCCCGTTGGGACAAGCAACCGGGCAACTGGAACATGAAGCTCGAGAGCGTCGTGGACGACCAGCCCTACGATCCTGTGCTGACGCTGCTCGGCCGCGCGTCCGAGGTCGTGCAGACGAGCTTCCGGGAGTACGGGCTGGACCGCACGGTGCGGCGCGGCGTGCCGGCGATGCGCGTGGACACGGTGAACGGGCCGGTGCTGGTGACCACCGTCTACGACCTGATCATGGCGCAGTACGGTGTGGGCCGCGGGTTGCCCGGTGAGTACCCGAGCGACTACAGCGATCCGAAAGCGGCGTACACACCGGCCTGGCAGGAGCTGTTCACCGGTGTCTCCACCGATACGGTGCTGCAATTCGCTCGCGAATGGGCGGCCACGGCGGACGCGACGGGCGGCAAGTGCATGATCATCATCGGGGCGGGCATCAACCACTGGTACCACTCCAACCTGATGTACCGGGCGGGGGCGATGGCCCTGATGCTCACCGGCTGCGTGGGGAAGAACGGCGGCGGCCTGAATCACTACGTGGGGCAGGAAAAGCTCGCGCCCGTGGACTCCTGGAGCGCGATCGCCTTCGCCAAGGACTGGGTGCCGGCGGCCCGCCTGCAGCAGGCGCCGATCTGGCACTACATCAACACCTGCCAGTACCGCTACGACGGCCAGTTCTCCCGGTACAACACGGTGCCCGATAACGCGCTGACCCGCCAGCACACAGCGGATCAGATCTACAAGGCGGTGCGCATGGGGTGGATGCCGTTCTACCCCCAGTTCAAGCAGAACTCGCTGGCGCTGTGTGGCGAGGCGGTCCAGCACGGGGCCACGGACGACGCGGGGATCACGCGGTACGTGCTCGACAAGCTCAAGAAAAAGGAATTGCCGTACTCGGTGAGCGATCCGGAGGCGGAGGAGAACTTCCCGCGCGTGTGGTACATCTGGCGGGGCAACGCGATCATGGGAAGTATGAAGGGGCATGAATACGCCCTGAAGCACTACCTCGGCACGCACTCGAACGCCATCGCGGAGGACTCGCCGGATCATACGGCCGAAGTGAAGTGGCACGACGTGGCCCCGGTCGGGAAGATGGATTTGATCGTCGACCTCAACTTCCGCATGGACTCGTCGGCGCTCTATTCCGACATCGTGTTGCCCACGGCCTCATGGTACGAAAAGGCCGACCTCAACAGCACCGACCTGCACTCGTTCATCCATCCGCTGTCGGCGGCGATTCCCCCGGTGTGGGAGTCGAAGACGGACTGGAACATTTTCCGCGATCTCGCGCAGGCCACGAGCGCCGCCGCGGCGCGGTACTTCCCCACGCCCCAGAAGGACGTCGTCGCCACGCCCATCGCGCACGACTCCGCGGGTGAGATCTCCCAGGCGACGATCAAGGACTGGTATCGCGGGGAATGCGAGGCCGCGCCGGGGACCACGATGCACGGCCTCACCGTGGTGGACCGCGACTACACCAAGTTGTACGACAAGTTCATCACCTTGGGGAGTCGTCTGCGCACCGCCGGCCTGGGCGCGCACGGCAATCAGTACGACTGCGCCGACGCCTACGATGAGATGCTGGCCTCGCGCCACTTCCCCTTGGAAGGATCCAACGGCGATAGCCGGCCGTCGCTGCGGGAAGCCGAGTCGGCCGCCAATGTGGTGCTGCACCTCTCGACGTTGACGAACGGCGCCCTCAACGTGCGGGCGTACCGGAACGCGGAGCAGAAGACGGGGGTGGCTCTGGCCGACCTGGGGGCGGGCACCGCGGACCTGCACCTCACCTACGCCGATCTGCAGGCCCAGCCGCGGCGCTACACGACATCCCCGCTGTGGTCCGGCGTGATGAAGGGCGGCCGGGCGTACGCGCCGTACACCTACAACGTCGAGAGGCTCGTGCCGTGGCGCACGCTCACCGGCCGGCAGCACTTCTACCTCGACCACGAGATGTACCTGGCCTACGGCGAGCACCTGCCGACCTACAAGCCTTCGCCGAAACCCGAAGCGTACGGTGACCTCAGGGAAACGCTGAAGGCCGGCACGGCGAAGATCTTGAACTGCCTGACGCCGCACGGGAAGTGGCACATCCATTCGACGTACATGGAAAACCACCGGATGCTGACGCTCTCCCGCGGCTGCGAGCCCGTGTGGCTCAGCGAGGCGGACGCCGCCGACCTCGGCATCCGGGACAACGACTGGGTCGAGGTCTTCAACGACCACGGCGTCTACGCGGCCCGCGCCAGCGTCAGCGCTCGTATCCCGAAGGGCGTGTGCATCGTCTACCACGTCCCCGAGCGCACGGTGGGCATTCCCAAGTCGCAGGTGCGCGGCGGCAGGCGCGCCGGGGGGCACAACAGCTTCACCCGCATCCACCTCAAGCCGAACTTCCTGGCCGGCGGCTACGGGCAGTTCACCTACCACTTCAACTACTGGGGACCGATCGCTCCACAACGGGACACTCATGTGGTGGTCAAACGCATGGACAAGGTGGTGTTCTGATGAGCGCGACCTCGCCGAAGGACGTGCGATCGCAGATCGCGATGGTGTTCCACCTGGACAAGTGCATCGGGTGCCACACCTGCTCGATCGCGTGCAAGAACATCTGGACCGACCGCAAGGGCGCCGAGTACATGTGGTGGAACAACGTCGAGACGAAGCCGGGCACCGGCTACCCCGGGAAGTGGGAGAACCAGGACATCTACAGGGGTGGTTGGGAAGTCACCGCCGATGGGGTGCGGCTCAAGGGGGCGGGCAAGCCCAAGAGCCTGACCAATATCTTCCACAGTCCGCATCTGCCGGTGATCGACGACTACTACGAGCCGTTCACCTACAAGTACCTGGACCTGATCGAGTCGGCCGCGGGCGACGATCAGCCCACGGCTCGTCCCATCTCGATGATCACCGGGCAGCCGATGGATATCAAGATGGGGCCGAACTGGGACGACGACCTCAGCGGCTCGCCCGACTACGCGCGCCAGGATCCCAACCTCGAGCGTCTCTCGCCGGGCGAGCGGGAAGCCATGTTCCAGCTCGAGCGGATGGCGTTCTTCTATCTGCCGCGCATCTGCAACCACTGTCTCAACCCGGCGTGCGTGGCGTCGTGTCCCTCGGGCGCGATCTACAAGCGGGGCGAAGACGGCATCGTCCTCATCAACCAGGACGTCTGTCGTGGCTGGCGCATGTGCGTCACGGCCTGCCCGTACAAGAAGACCTACTACAACTGGAGCACCGGGAAATCCGAGAAGTGCATCCTGTGCTACCCCCGGATCGAGTCGGGGCAGGCGCCGGCCTGCATGCACTCGTGCGTGGGCCGGATTCGCTACCTCGGTGTGATGCTGTACGACGCCGCCCAGATCGAGGCGGTCGCGTCCGCCCCTGAAGCGGAAGTCGTGCAGCGGCAGATGGACATGCTGCTCGACCCCTTCGATCCCGCCGTGATCGCGGCGGCGCAGGCGAACGGCGTGGCGGACTCGACCATCGACGCCGCGCAGAAGTCGCCGGTGTACAAGTTCGTCAAGCAATGGCACCTGGCGTTGCCGCTGCATCCGGAGTTCCGGACCCTGCCCATGCTGTTCTACGTGCCGCCGCTCCTGCCGGTGATGGCCACGGTGTCGCAGGTGGATCGCGGAGAGCAGTCCCGGCAGATCAACCCGGTGGGCAAGCACTGGCCCGACACTTGGCTGTACGACACCACCACGAAGGAGCTGTTCGGCACCATCGATGACGCTCGGTTCCCGCTGGAGTATATGGCGCGGCTGTTCAGTGCGGGCGACTCGGCCGCGATTGCGGGGTGCCTCAAAAAACTCATGGCCGTGCGCTTGCACCGGCGGCGGGAGACCGTGGGGGATGTCGCGGCCGACACCGTGGCGACCGCACTTGCCGACACCGGGCTCACGCCCCAGCTGGCCGAGGCGATCTACTACTTGACGTCGCTCGCCAAGTTCGACGATCGGTTCGTGATCCCGGCCGCCCATCGCGAACAGGCCACCGAGCTTCTGGAGTTCACGGGTGACGTGCGGGGCGCCACGGGGTTCGGGTTCAAGGCCGGCTCGGCCAAGCGGGGAGCGTAACGATGCGGTCCCACAGTCACTACGAGCGGTTCGCCGCGCTGTTCGACTACCCCGACGCGGATTACCCGGCCCGCGTACGGGCCGCCCGCCTGGCGGTCGCCCGGCGGTGTCCTGAAGCCGCCGCGCACCTGGACGTTTTTGCCGCGGGCCTCCCGGACGCGGTGACCGAGATTCAGGAGGTGTTCACGCGGTCTTTCGACGTCCAGGCGATCACGACCCTGTCCGTGGGCTACCTCCTGTTCGGTGACGATTACAAACGGGGGGAGCTGTTGGCGAACCTGAACCGGGAGGACCGCGCGGCGGGCGTCGACTGCGGGCGGGAGTTGTCGGACCACCTTCCCAACGTCCTGCGGTTGATGGCGAGATGGCCGGACCGCGCCTTGGTGACCGAGCTGGTGCAGGAGGTTGTACGGCCGGCGGTCGATCGGATGATCGCGGAGTTCGGCCCGCGGCGTATGGAGCAGCGCAACGCGCTGTATGCGAAGCACTTCAAGACTCTGATCGCCGTTTCCGCCGAGCGGGGGACGATGTTCCGGGAGCCGTTGGCGGCGCTCGCCGCCGTCCTGGACCGCGATGTCGCGCGCGTTGCACCGACGCCCACTGAGCGGAACAGCGATTTCCTCCAGAACCTCGGCCGGGAGCTTGATCTCGAAGCGCACGAGGGACGTCCAACTCCCGCGGGGACGAAGCCATGAACGCGCTCAACGTGGTTCTGCTCGTCGTGTTCCCGTACGTGGCGGTGATCGTCTGCGTGTTCGGCGTGGCGTATCGCTATCGCCGCCGGGGATTCTCGGTCTCGTCGCTCTCGTCACAGTTCCTCGAGCGGCGGCAGCTGTTTTGGGGCTCGGTCCCCTTCCATGTCGGCATCCTCGTGGTGCTCTTCGTGCACGCCCTGGCCATCCTGTTTCCCGGCGTCGTGGTGACGTGGGCCCGTGATCCCGTTCGGCTCCTTGTGCTCGAAGTGACCGAGTACGTGTTCGGCATGAGCGTGCTGGTGGGCCTGGGATTTCTGATCTTCCGGCGTCTCGCCAATCCCCGCATCCGCGCCGTGACGAGCGGGATGGACATCGCCGTCCAGCTGGTCCTCTTGACGCAGGTGGCGCTGGGCCTGTGGATCGCGCTGGATTTCCGGTGGGGCTATACCTGGTTCGCCGCCGTCCTCGCTCCCTACCTGTGGTCGCTCGTGCAGCTGTCTCCCGAAACGGCGGCGGTGTTCGCGCTCCCGGTGACCATCAAGTTGCATATCATCGGCGCGTTTACGCTCGTGTTCCTGGTGCCGTTTACGCGTCTCGTGCATTTCGTGGTGGCGCCGCTGCACTACCTCGTGCGTCCCTACCAGCAGGTGATCTGGAATTGGGATCGCAAGGCGATTCGCGACCCCAATACGCCGTGGAGCCGGACGCGACCGGTCAACAACTGACTCCTCCTTTCGAGCCCGAGCGAGTCGGTCCATGATACAGTCCCGCCCGGCGACGGCACGGGGCGGCGGCGTCGCCGACTTCCCCCCCGCCTACTTCGCCCTCGTGATGGCGACGGGCATCGTCTCCATCGCGGCGCACGTGCTGGGGCATGAGCCGGTCGCCTGGCTGCTGCTCGGCATCAACGTCGCCGCGTATCTCGTCCTCTGGGCGCTCACGCTGCTCCGCGCGGCCCGCTTCTTCCCGCGGGTCCTGACGGACCTGGGCGATCACGCCCGTGGTCCCGGGTTCTTCGCGATCATCGCTGGCACCAGCGTGCTGGGACGGCAGCTCGAGCTGTTGACGGGCGCCTCGGGGGCGCCGATTGCGCTCTGGTTTCTCGCCGTCCTGCTCTGGGTGGTTCTGAGCTACGCGTTCATCACCGCGGTCACCGTGCGCGCCACGAAGCCCCTGCTCGCAACGGGGCTGCACGGCGGCTGGCTGATCATGGTGGTGGCCACGCAGTCCATCTCGATCACGGGGATCCTGGTGGCGCACCATTTCGCGGGTTGGAAAGAAGCGGTGCTGTTCTTTTCGCTCGCGACCTACTTGCTGGGCTTTGCGCTGTACGGGGTCATCATCTCGTTGATCTTCTACCGTTTCACCTTCATTCCCATGCAGGCGCGCGCGCTCACGCCGCCGTACTGGATCAACATGGGCGCGCTGGCGATCACGACCCTGGCCGGGGCGACGCTCATCACCGCCGCACCCGAGTGGTCGCTGCTGCACGAGCTGCTGCCCTTCGTGAAGGGCGTCACGCTGTTGTCCTGGGCGGTCGCCACGTGGTGGATTCCCTTGCTCCTGGTGTTGGGTGGCTGGCGGCACGGGCTACAGCGTGTCGCGCTCGCCTACGACCCGCAATACTGGGGTCTCGTGTTCCCGTTGGGGATGTACACGGTCTGCACCTATCAGCTTGCCCATGCGGTCGGGGTGCCGTTCCTGCTGCCGATTTCCCGTGGCTTCGTCTACGTCGCCTACGCCGCGTGGACCGTGGCATTCGTCGGGCTCCTGCGGAGTCTTGGCGGTGGGCGCGGAGCGCCGCCTGACGCGGCTCCGGGCGTCGCGGCGAGCGGCGCCGGGGAGGAGCCGAAACCGGTAGCGCTGCGCGTGCTCTGCCCGGTCCACGGCGTCGAGGCCCGGGTGCAGCTCCTCACCCTGGCCGGCCACGAGCCCGCGGGGCTCGGCGAGTGCTCGCTGCGCCCCGGGCGCAAGGGCGGCGTGCCGGCGTGTGAGGAACACTGTATCGAGCTATCGCGTGAGCCGTGAGGCGGGCGGGTTGAGGATGGATTCACGCGCAACGGAGAACGCCATGAGTGCATTCAAGATGACCGATACCGTGGGAGCCGTCGTGGCCCGGAGCCCCACGCTTGCCCGGGTGTTCGAGGAGGCCGGCATCGACTACTGTTGCGGCGGCAAGAAGAGCGTGGCGAGCGCCTGCCACGAGAAGGGCCTCGATCCGCTGAGCTTCCTCGACACGCTGGAGGACGTGGCCCTGCGTGCTACTCACGAGCCGGACGTTGATGCGGCGACGCTGACCCTGGCCGAGCTTGCCGACCACATCGAGCAGACGCACCATGCCTACCTGCGCGCGGAGCTGCCGCGGCTGGACCGGCTGTCGCGCAAAGTGGCGGCCGCTCACGGGGGGAGGAACCCCCGTTTGCACGAACTGCACGACGCCGTCGTGGCCCTGGCGGCGGAACTGTCCAGCCACATGCTCAACGAGGAGCGCATCCTGTTTCCGTTGGTGCGACAAATCGAGGCCTGTGGTGACGAGCCCATGGTCGAAGGCGGTCAGCTGGCCCATCCGATCCGTCAGATGGAGCTGCAGCACGATCAAGCGGGCTCGGCGCTGGTACGCCTGCGCGAGCTCACCGACGGGTTCCTTCCGCCCCCCTGGGCTTGCAACACCTATCGCGCCCTGCTGGACGCCCTGGCCTCCCTCGAACGCGACACGCACCAGCACATCCACAAGGAGAACAACGTGCTGTTCCTAAGGGCACTGGAGCTCGAACGCAGGGTAGCGCGTGACTCCCCGAACGTCATCGCCGCTGTTCATGGGGTGCGCGACGTCATTGCAGAAGCGGGGGAGACTTCGGGCCCGGAGGTGGCGGCGACGATGCGGATCGTGTCGGTGATCGGACGGAGAAACGCCGGAAAGACCAGCCTGGTCGTGGCCCTCGCCGCGGAGCTGGGGCGGCGCGGGCGCAGCGTGATGACGATCAAGCACGGCACGCACCCGCCCGATATGGACCGGCCGGGCAAGGATACCTGGCGGCACTGGCACGAGGGCAACGCCCAGCGGGTTCTCATGGAGGCGCCGGGACAGCGCGTGCTGCTCGAGCGCACGGCCGAGCGCTCGGAGGACCCGGTGGCGCTGGCGCGCCGCTACCTCGGCGGAGCCGATATCGTGCTCGTGGAGGGCGGCACGCGCGCGTCGCTGCCCAAGATCGAGGTCCATCGCGTCGCCAGCGGAAGCCCAGTCATCTTCGATCCCGCGGTGGACGACGCCGCGTGGTGGCTGGTGATGCTGACGGATGACATCGCCTATCGCGCACCCTTCCCCGTCTTGCGCTTCAGCGATCAGGAATGGCTTACGCGGGTCGCGGACCTCGCCTGGGCCGGCGCCGCGCGCGTCCCCGGCCGCGGAACCGCGGCCGCACGAGCCGCAGCGCGGCGGCGCGCCTGAACCCGATCGCGGCGTAGGGCGGAAATCCATCTAGAACATGAAGGCGACGTGTCGGTGACCGAACATCGGAAGTTGCCGCGGCAAACCCAGTTGAGCTAACTTCCAGCCGCAGCAAGTCCTAGGTCCGTAGCTCAATTGGTAGAGCACCGGTCTCCAAAACCGGGGGTTGCAGGTTCGATTCCTGCCGGGCCTGTTTGAGTACCCCGCGTGAAGAACTGATCCGCGCGGTCGGCGCGGCCCGCGACCATGCGAAACAGCAGCTGACGGCGCTCGAGCAGCAGGGGCATCCCGAGACGAGCCGATCGAGCTCGCTCTACCTCGCGCTCGTGGGAATGCGCAAGCGGCTCATGCAGGAGGCACAGCCGACCTCGGTTGTCGTGGCGGAGCTCGAGCAGCTCGTGACGCTCTGTGAGGGAAAGCTGGCCTCGATCAAGCCGGACCTCGAGGACGCGCTGAAGGTCGCGCGCGCAGGCTGACGGCTTCGGTCGCCATTAAGGGCGAGGCCGGCTCGTTCAGCCACGCCGCGCCGCTGGCGCTGTTCGGCTCCTCCCTCGACCTGCATCCCTGCGCGTCGTTCGACGAGCTGTTCCAGGCGGTCGAGACCGGCGCGGCCGCGCGCGGGATCGTGCCGATCGAGAACTCGCTCGCGGGATCGGTGCACGAGAACTACGACCTGCTGAATGCCCACCCGCTGCACGTCGTCGGCGGCCAGCGGGCTAATCCCCTGCCGGACGCGGGTTGTCGGGGCAATCCCCTACACGAACGTGTTATTGAACAGGCAGATCGATCGTGAAGACGCACCCCTCACCCAGGCGGTTTGCTACGGACAGCCTGCCGTCGTTCGCCTCGACACCCCGCCGGCTGATCGCAAGACCAAGTCCCAAGCCTGTTCGATCGCCGCTGCGCTGGTGGAACGGCCGGAACAGGTCCTCGTGTGTTCCTGTCGGAAGGCCGCCGCACTGGTCCGCGATTTCGATGAGCACGCGGCCGTTCGAGGTCTCGGCACTCATCGTGATACGGCCACCAACGGGGGTGAACTTGATGGCATTCTCGACGAGGTTGGACATCGCGGACGCAATCGTATGGCGGTCGGCGTCGATCGCCAGTCCCAGGTCGCCCGGCCGGACGGCCAGCCCGAGGCCTTTGGCGCGCGCCTGCAGGCTCGCGAAGACCCGGACTTCTTCGAACAGCTCGCGAATCAGAATCCGTTCCCGATGGGGTGACAGCCCGGCCCCCAGCCGGACCTCGGCGAACGAGCGATCGATGATGTCGCGCATGGCCGTCAGGCTGCGGTCGAGGATGGCCCCCGTGGCTCCGGCAATGCCCACCGTCCCCCGCTTGATGGCCTCGACGGCGAGACGGGCCACGTTGAGTTTGCCGCGCAGCTCGTGCGCCAGAATGCCCAGACGCTCGTTGGTATCCTGGGACGCCCACTGTCTCACGGACCGGTCGTGTTGGCTGCCGAACCGCGTGACGGCGTCGGCCATGGCGTTGTCGAGACAGCGGTTGAGCGTGCGAAATTCGGTCACCGCGATCGGCGCGTCTTGCTCGACGGCCAACTCCGTGATGGCCTGGCAGAGATCCCCGTAGTCGTGCACGACCTGATCGACCGTGAACCCCTTTCGCTGGAGCTCATCCCCGTGCTCCGCGGCGCTCTCCCCAATTTCCGTTGCGGTGGGAGTCTTGTCGGGATCCATGGCCCCCGAGATCCTGCGACTTGCCGGCTCGTCCCAGACCGCCTCGCTCCGCAGCGTTTCGGTGATTTGAGAAAGGAAGAGCGGTATGCCGTGCATCATCTCCGCGGTGGTCGGCGGCGGCGCGGGACGTTTGGCCACCTTCGCCACACAGCGGGCGATCAACTCGTCGCGGTTCGCAGTGAGGAACTCGTGAAGCATGATTCTCCAGCGTTACATGGACTTGACGTAGACACTGTCTCACCGTGACGATACGAAGCCACAACATCACGAGAAAGCGGGGAATTGCCTTAGGGGAAGCGGGTTTGTCGGGGAAATGCTGTAGGTTGGCGAGGCTAAGGATCAAGAATCCCGGACTCGACGGCGAAGCGATACAGCTCCGCCCGCTCCTTGAGGCCGAGCTTCTCTCTCAGCCGGGTGCGGTAGGTCTCCACGGTTTTCACGCTCAGGTGGATCTGATCCGCGATCTGCCGGTTGGAGTGACCCTGTGCCAGCAGCAGGAGCACTTCGCGCTCGCGGCGGCTCAATTCCTTCGGCGGCTGCCGGGGCGCCCTGGCGGGGTCGGGGGCCCGGGACGGATCGAGGGTTTGGGTGAGGTCCACAAACGTTCGGCCGGCGTGCACGGCCCGGATCGCCGACACCAGTTCCGAATCGGCCACCTTCTTGACCACGTACCCCGCGGCGCCGGCCGCCAGCGCCGCGGCGAGGTACGACTCATCATCATGCATCGTGAGGATCAACACCCGCGTCGTCGGACAGGCGCGCCGCACCTGACGGATCACCTCGCCGCTGTGCGGTCCGGGCATCGTGAGGTCCATCAGAACGACATCGGGTTGCAGCGCGAGCGCCTGCCGGGAGACCTCCGATCCGTCGCCGGCCTCGCCGACAACGTCGATGTCGTGCTGTACCTTGAGCAGCATGCGCAGTCCGGACCGCAGGACGGCGTGGTCGTCGGCGATCAAGACTCTAATGGGAGGCACGCTGGCCCATCGTACCGGCGGGAATCTCGACGTGAATCTTCGTCCCCTGTCCCGGCCGCGATTCGATCTCCACCGACCCACCCAGCAGGGCGACCCGCTCCCGCATGCCGTGCAGGCCAAGGCCTGAGCGTTCCCGCATCGCCGCCGCCGAGTCAAACCCGATGCCGTCGTCGCGGATCACGAGCTCGAGCATGGGCCCCTCCAGCTTCAACACCACAGCGACCGACTGGGCCCGGGCATGCCGCGCCACGTTGGTCAGCGCCTCTTGCAAGATCCGATACACGGTCGTCTGCACCAGCGGGGACAGCAGCCGCGAGACGGTGCTTCCCACCTGAAGGTTTACGACAATGCCGAACGATTTGGCAAAGTCGCCCACATGCCGCCGCGCGGCCGCGGCGAGCCCCTTGTCGTCCAGCACGGCGGGATGCAACCCGCGCGCCAACCGACCGACGTCATCCACCGTGTGGGCGGCGACTTCCCGGAGACGCTTCGCGACCGTGCGGGCTTTCGTGAGCGCCCGGATGTCCGCGATGCTCCGCAGGCCGACCAACAGCGTGGTGAGCGACTGGCCGGTCTCGTCGTGCAGCTCGCGCGCGATCCGCCGGCGCTCGTCGTCCTCCGCCGAGATCAGGCGCTGCATCAGCCCAAGGTGTGTGGCCTCGGCCCGCTTCCGTTCGGTTAGGTCGGTGATAATCGCCATGTGGATGGTGTCAGCGTTCCTTGGCTCCGCCCCGTTCACGCCCGGGTAGGCGCCGAGCGGGATCGTCGAGAGGGCGATCCACACGGGCGTCGCCGCCGCGTCTCCATCCACCAAGGCGAATTCGCCAGCGCTGTGCTGCCCGGCGCCTTTTCGCAAGAACCCCTCGAGGCTCGGGCGCTCAGCCGGTGCGACGAGCTGCTGGAAGCGGGTACCACGCAGGCCCTCGAGTGGTGCTCGCGCGATTTCCCCGAGCCGACGGTTCCCGAACAGAATCGTCCCATCGGGCGCCAGGAGCGCAGCGCCGTCGCCCATTGCGTGCAGCAGCACATGGTACGGATGCGTCGCGCCCTCGATGGCGAGCGTCCGCTCGCCCCCGGGACCCGAGACGACCACCGCGTCCACCTCACCGGCCCGGATGGCCTCCAGCGTCGCTTCGGCCTCGCGCAGTCGAGCCCGGAGGCCCGGGACGGGACTCGGGCGACGCTGCCGCCGTCGGGCGCGCGGCTTCACGACTTACCGGATGATCTCGGACGGAGATCCAGCCCGACCAGGGCGCGCTCGGTGTCGGAGAGGTCACCCACGAGCTTGCGGATCGGTTCGGGCAGTTTGCGGACCAGCGTGGGGAGCGCGAGGATCTGATCGCCGCGCGCCAATTGCGGGCGATCGAGCAGATCGATCACCTCCATGCGGTATCGTCCCTCCAGATGCTGGTCGCAAATGCGTTGGAGATTCGCGATCGCCGTGAGCGACCGCGCGGTCTGACCCGCGACGTAGAGCCGTAGCTCAAAGAAATCAGCGGCCTTCTTGGTCCGGCGCGGTTTTGGCGCCCGCCGTACCGATTTCGGGCTCATCGAGGCTCGGCGTGGGCCGTCCGCTCCGACCCGATCAGTACACGCCCTTCATGCCGTACCACGCCGAGCAGCTTCAGGCCCTTGCTCGTGAGCAGGAACTCGCGCACCTGATTCGAGTGGGCCATACCGCGCGATTTTATCACATCGAGCGTGCGGGTCCGCTCCCCGTTCATTTCGATGTTGCGGAGCACCAGCCACGTGTCCATGAATGAGGAAATGCCGACGTCGGTTCCCTCGGGATGGCCGTCGTCGATGGTCAGCGAGGTAAACAGCGCGGTCATCTCTTTCACCTTCATGAAATCGATCAGGCGCGCGAGCATCGCCTTGACCTCGATCGACGTGCCGACCGAGATCAGGTTGCTGATGGGGTCGACCACGACGACCCGCGGTTTGTTTTCCTCGATCAGGCGGTGCATCGCGCTGAGGTGCCCTTCCAGGCCGCTGGTCGTCGGGCGCGCCGCGTGGATCTGGAGCAGGCTCTTGCGCAGGCACGGCTCGAGATCGAGGCCGATGGACCGCAAGTTGCGTACGATCTGCGCGGCCGACTCTTCGAACGCGAAGTAGAGGGCCGGCTCGCGCCGGCGGCACGCGGCCTCCGCGAAATACCCCGCGAGGCTGGTCTTTCCCGTGCCCGCGCTGCCGGAAACCAAGATGCTGCTGCCCCGGAAGTAGCCCTTCTTCCCCAGCATCGCGTCGAGATCCTGCACGCCGGTCGAGAGGCGGCCGGGGGAGACTTTGTGTTGCAGTCCCAGCGAGGCGATCGGCAGCACTGACAAACCCGACTCGTCGATGAAGAACGGCGACTCGTTGGCCCCGTGCGTCGAGCCGCGGTACTTTACCACGCGCAGCCGCCGGGTCGCGTTCTGCTCCACCACCCGGTGATCCAGCATGATGACGCAATCGGTGATGTACTCTTCCAGACCGTGGCGCGTCATCCCCCCATCGCCGCGTTCCCCCGTCACGATGGCGGTGACGCCCTTGGTCCTGAGCCAATCGAACAGCCGGCGCAGCTCCGCGCGCAGCACGCGAGTGTCGCTCAGTCCGGAAAAGAGCGTTTCGATCGTGTCGAGGACGACCCGCTTCGCGCCGACGGAGTTGATCGCGTGGTCCAGCCGGATGAAGAGGCCGTCGAGGTCGTACGCCCCGGTCTCCTGGATCTCATTGGGCTCGATGCGGACGTAATCCAGCGAGAGTTTCTTGCGGGCCGAGAGCGGGCGCGGGTCCAACCCAAGCGAAGCGAAATTCGCCGTCAGATCATCGATGCTTTCCTCGAACGACAGGAACACGCCCGGTTCGCCGAACTTGCGCGCCCCGTTGATCAGGAACTCCATTGAGAGAATCGTCTTGCCGCACCCGGGGCCGCCGCACACGAGCGTCGGCCGGCCGCGTGGCAACCCGCCACCCGTGATCTCGTCCAGCCCCTGAATGCCCGTCGGAGATTTGGGTATGGGCTGGACCAAGGCTGGGCGGGTCGCGGTTTTGGGCACGGAAGAAACCTACAGGCAATCAAGCAACGGTGCCACGATGAAAGACGTATTGAGGGTTATCGGGTGTCGAGGCATCCATCCGCGGGAATTAACCCCGGAGGGCGAGGCATCGCACGAAAGCATGAAACATGAGGAGCAGACCGCGGTGACCCTCAATGCCACGGCCGTAACCCAGCCGTAGTTGATGATGTAGAGCGCGTACTTGCGGAACTGCAGGGGTTTTGACGGGTCCCAGGCGGGATCGGTGAAGACCCCTGTTGCACGTCCCCTCCGGAACTTGCTTGACGCCGACGCCCAGGGTGTTGACTAGATTGTTATCGTCTTCCCAGGCGTCTGGTCTTTAGGTCCGTAGCTCAATTGGTAGAGCACCGGTCTCCAAAACCGGGGGTTGCAGGTTCGATTCCTGCCGGGCCTGTTTCGCAAGCGATTCCTGGCCTACGCCCGCCGCTCCCGACGGTACGCGAGCGGCGTGACGCCCATGGTTCGCCGGAAGAACCGCGTGAAGTGGCTCTGATCGGCGAATCCGGCGCGCAGCGCCACATCCGACAGGGGCGCGTCCGCGCGCGCCAGCTCGCGGGCATGCGCGGCCGCCCTCACCAGCGATAGCCGATGAGGTTCATATAATGGAGCGCCGCCACCGCCGCGAGTGACGCCGCCGCATACACGGCTGCCGCGAGGCGGGCCGGGGTGCTCCACCAACGGCGGCGCCACGCGAGTACGGTCACGACCGGAACCGCCAGAGCGGCGATCGCCGCCAGCTGCAACAGCGTGAGCATGAACACGAGCTCCCACGACGGGCCGTAATCGAACTGCACGTCGCGATTCATGACCAGTGACATGAGCACGAAGAATCCGGCGCTGCCCAACACCCAGACGAGCGCCGCAACCTGAACCGCTCCTCGTGCCCGACGGGCGCCGAGGGATTCGTCGCGGCCCGGATGTTCTCCACGTCGTTTGGGGTGCCGGACCAGCGGCCACAGCAGCACGGCGGCGAGCGCCAGTGCTGTCGTACCGAGCAGCGTCACCTGGATGATGCGCTTCTCTTCCCACCACGACACCCGCTCCAGGACTTCCCGGCCCGACACGTGGTGCGTCACGCGGCCATCGGCGCCGACCAGAAATCCTCGCACGGACCATCCGATCCGGGCATTGACGAAGCGATGGTCGCCCAGGCCGGGCGCGTGAACCCAGGTGTCTCCGTCGATGTGCAGCGTTCCCGGCTGCGCTCCCGCTTTGGCGGTCGACGTGCCTCCGCGGAAGCCCAGGACGGTGAACGCCTTCTCGAACGTCGCGTGCGTGTAGCCGGTATGGCGGTACCTGCCCGCGTATCGCCCGACGTCCGCGGCCCCACTCGGCGGTGACGGAGGCGGGGTGTGCAGTGTATCGCCGGGATCGAGCAGGGCCCCGGTCACGACGCGGAGCACGTTCCCCCTCAGACGACCTTCACGAGCGTTCTGCGCGATGAATACGCCGAGGTCGTCATCGGGAAACAAAACCAACACGCTCGTGAACCCCAGCTGCGCGCCCCCATGCTGCAGTACCCGGCGTTTCGCCATCACGTTCTCCTCCAGCCCATAGGCCATGCCGTACGGAGTCGGCGACGCGGTGTACTGCGTCGCGTGCATCGTATCGCGCATGGCCTGCGACAGCACCGATTCACCCTCGCCGAGCTGGAACCGGAGAAAGGCCGCCATGTCGCGGGCGGTTGTGACCAGCGCATCGGCCGGTCCGACGTGCGTATAGTCCAGGGGCAGCCGCCGGAAGCCGGTTCTGTCCCAGGCATGTCCCGCCGCGAGGCGTGTGTGGATCGCCGGCGGTGGCGGCTGGGCGAAGGTGCTGCCGTCCATCCCGAGTGGCGTGAAGACCTCGCGGCGCACGTACTCCGCGAAAGCGATTCCGGATGCGCGCTCGACCAGATGGCCGGCCAGCGCGAACCCGAAGTTGGAGTAGTGATGCGCGAATCCCGGCGGCAGCACCTGCGGCTCCGGATGCCGCGACACGAAGACGTCGAGCGGGATCACCGACGCGGCGACCGGTGTGGCGTCGCCCACGTCACTGCGGTCGAATCCGGCCGTGTGCGTGAGCAGCTGGTGCAACGTGACCGGCCCGGCGAACCGCCGGGGAATGTCGTGCTCCAGGTACGGCGCGATGTCGGCGTGACGATCGAGCCGGCCCATTTCCACGAGGCGCAGCGCGGCCGTGGTGGTCACGACCTTGGACAGGGAGGCGACGCGAAATGCGGTTTCCGGCGTCACGGGCGCGCGGTCTGCGACGTCGGCGGATCCCCAGCCGCGCAGCAGCAGTACCGTGTCTCTGCGTACCACCGCGACGGCCACGCCCGGGACGTGAAATTGCTCGAGCCAGACGGGCGTGAGGGAATCGAGCTGACTTACCAGCCGCGCGATCGTGTCGCGCGGGGTGGGGGGGGACTGGGCGGCTGCCGTCAACAGCGCGGCGCCCGGCCGCCGCAGGGCATTGAGATGCGTGGCGGTGTGATTGCCGATGACGGCGCCGACCTCGCGCCATCGTCCCAGCACCTCGCGCAACCGGACGGGCGTCAGGCACGCTCGTCCCGGCGTGACCAACGCCGCGGAGGGCAGCGATCGCGTCGCCAGGATGCCCGTCAGCTGCTTCGTAATGTCCCGGACGGTCGCGACGTCGCACGCGGCGCTGCCCGTCGCGGGCAGGTCGTCAAACGTGAGCGCGACCCGCCGATCGGGGCGGAGTGCGTCTTGGGCCGTCAGGACCGACGCCGAGATGCCAAGCGCGAGGGTCACGACGGTTGCGAGCCTGGTGATACCGCGCCCTCGAGGTTTAGGTAATGTCGCTCCGATTCCTACCCCCGCCGCTCCCGACGGTACGCGAGCGGCGTGACGCCCATCGTTCGCCGGAAGAACCGCGTGAAGTGGCTCTGATCGGCGAATCCGGCGCGCAGCGCCACATCCGACAGGGGCGCGTCCGCGCGCGCCAGCTCGCGGGCGGCCCATTCGATGCGCAGACGACGGTGATAGGCGCCGATCGACTCGCCGTAGCGCGCGCGGAACACCCGGCCCAAATGCACGCGGTGCACCCCGGCGGCTTCCGCCAGATCCACGACGCGCAGCGGCCGGTCGAGGTGGGCATGGATCGCTTCACGGACCCGGGCCACCCAGCCCGCCCGCCCCCGCGCGTCCCCGTCCCGCTCGCCGCGCTCGGCGATCGCCGCCAGAAGCTCGAGCGCCAGCGTCTCCAGCGCGAGCAGCGACGACGCATCGGACCGGCGCAGCTCGCGCTGCAGGCGACGCGCAATCCCCCCCACGCCGCTACAGCGGAACGCCGCCGGCCCGGACACGGCCCGGGCACACGACCGCAGCGACTCGGCCAGGGCGGCCGGCGCGATCTCGAGCACGAGCGGCCGAGCCCCGTTCGCCCCGATCCGGTTGGCGTGGGGCTCCGTGGCGGGCTCCACAGAAATGACGCCGGTCGGGCAGTCAAACCGCCGCGTCCGGAACACGAGGTCGAACCCACCGGCGAGCATCACCGCGACGATGGTGCGCTCGTGCGCATGCATCGGGAGTCTGGCGCCGGGAGGAAACAGGGCCTCGGTCACGCGCATGCCAACGCCGTCCAGCTCGACGCAGCGATAGCTCGGGCTCCCCATGGTCAGGGGGACGACGGGGCGATCCGCACCGCGGGCCGGAGTCATGGATTGGATTCTGGCGGCGGGGCGGGTCAAACACTAGAGGGGATGTTGCATTCGTTCCAAACAGCCGCGTGGGCAGGGGGGGGACAGCCGCCTGGGCGCGGCTACCCACACCCCTACACACGCGGTCTACAACCGATCGGCGGAGATCAGTTGATCGTCAGATTCCCCGTGACAGGCCAGGTGTTGAGGTTGTTGGCGGCCCAGAGCTGCAACGCACAGTATTCCGGCGACGTTTCGATGCCGAGGCTCCCGCGGAACCCCAGGAACGTGAGGCGATCCGGCTCCCCACTGCCCGCCGGCAGGTCGAGCCCGCGGAACCAGGCGTGGCCGCCCGGCTGGAAGTCCGGATTGGGGTCGGGATCGTTGGAATGCGTCAGCACGCCGCCGATCCAAACGCGGCGGTTCACCAGATCGACCGCGAGGCAAACCACGTCGCCCTTGAACGTGATGTCGGCAAAGCCCCAATGCTGCTGGAAGCGTCCGGTCGCGTTGCCGGCCGCATCCTGCACCCCGCTGAGGGAAACCGTGACGGTGCCGAGGGTGGGATGCGTGAACTCACCCCCGCCGGTCACGAGGATGCTGCCGTCGCCGATCTGCTGAACGCTCAGGCTCGGCGCGAGGGGCTGCACCGGCTGATCACACGCGCTCGCCCCAAGAGCCACGAGTACTGCCACGAACAACGGTTGCCGTCTCATGTGTCCTCCCAAGATGTGAACTGTGCGCACAACTTGGGGCAGGATACCGCGGGCCCGGACGAGGGTATAGCACGCCTGGAGCGCACCCGCGCTGGAACAAACACAACAGCTCGGCCCCCGAGCGACGAGGGATGTATGACGACGGTAGCGATTCAGGGCGAAGCCGGCTCGTTCAGCCACGCGGCGGCGCTGGCGCTG
>JAUYMC010000015.1 GCA_030699545.1 Gemmatimonadales bacterium
TTGTCGATCCACCAGAACTTCCCGGCGTCGCCGCGGTCGCCGTGCTCCTGCGACCGCACCACCACGACGTCCGGCCGCTGGAGACACTCCGGCACGTCGTCGGGGCCGTTGAGGTAGACGCACAGCATGTCAACCTGGTCGACGAGCGAGGCGACGACGCCCGGCAGGATGTCGACGCGTCCGGGGATCGTCGCCATGCAGGCGACCACCCGAGGCCATAGCCCACCGGCCCGCTCGACCACGTCGCCCGTCTCCGGCGCTACCGGGCCCGGCTTCTCGCCCGCAGCCCACGCGGCCTCACGCTCTCGGATGACCTCCCATGCCTTCCTTCGGGCAGGCGTGTGACTGCCGCACTCGGGGTCCGTCGTCAACGAGCCTGGGTGCTTGCGCTCGAAGTAGAAATGCTCGGGCACGACGCGCTCACGGAAGCTCAGGGCCCGGGCGCGATAGACCGTCTCCATGTCGGCGCCGAAGCGCCACGGTTCGTGCCCTCCGATGTAGCGGTCCCACAGGTCCCGGCGCCAGCACCACACGCCGGCGCCCGCGATGTCGACGTCCCGAAACGCCGACGTCTGGCCCATGAGCCTCATGTCGAGGCGGCGCCAGGTGTTGACCATCCCCAGCGCCGGGTCTCGGTCGATGGCCTCGCACATCTTGCGAAGGCGGTCGGGGTGGATCGTATCATCAGCGCCGACCTGGGTGAACCAGTCGCCGACCGAGTGAGCAATCGCGGTGTTGACCGCCCGGTAGCAGCCCACGTTGTCGCCGAGGCGCAGCAATCCGACAAGCGGGTGACGGCCGTACCGCTCGCTGACCGCCCGCCACGTCGCGTCGCAGCCGTCGACCGCTACCACGACCTCCAACGACCAGCGAGCGGGCAGCCGGGAGGTGAGGATCGAATCGACGCACTCGGCGATCCACCGCTCCGCCCGGTAGGCGGAGATGACCACGGACACTCGCCTCGCGCTCTCGGCGGCGGCGACGGAGGCTGGCAGCCCGACCACGCCGAACGGCCCAGAGCGTGCGGCCTGCCCCGGTTCGGGAAACGGACGGCCGGCGTTCAGGTTGCGGCCGTGCTCCAACGCGACCGTGCCGTCAAGGCGCAGGTCGTGACAGCGGTAGCCCTCGGCGCGCAGGCGGGCGGCCATCGCGCCGTCCATCCCCCGCGCCACGTCGGGCCAGCCGTCGACGGCGAGGGCGACGCCGCGGGCGAGGCTGGTGCAGGTCCCCACAAGCTCGGCCGGTCCCTCGTAGCGTGCCTCCCGCCCGTCGGCGGTGCGCCGGAACGTCAGCACCGAGCTCGACGTCCACGGCTGCCCGGCGTCGTAGGCGGTGCAGGCCGCGGCGAGACGGCGCGGGTCCTGGAGGTCGTCGTCGCCGGCGATGAGCACCAGGTCGGCGTCGGTGTCGTGCAGCGCCGCGTTGACCTTCGCCGTGACGCTCCGCCTCGGCGCCTCGACCACGATGCAGCCCAGCTCGGCAGCGACGGCCAGTCCCGGGTCGCCCGCCTCGCCGACAACGAAGACCGTGGCGGACCAGCCCGCCGGCGCGACCCGCCCGCAGATGGTCGCCAGCGCGCCGCGCAGCAGCTCCGGCCGGTAGGTCGTCGGGACGATCCACGCGGCGCAACGCGGGCGGTCGGTGACGGGGGCCCACGCGGCGGCCGGCTGCGACGGGGCGGGGCGGTCACGCTGTCGTCCGGCCGCTGCGCTCTGGACGAGGCGGGGCGGGTCGACGGCGGCGCAGACCTTCCGGCCGTCGAAGCCCCGGGCGCGAATGCGGGCTTTCGCCTTGGTCCGCTTCATCGCGCCCATGGTGGCACGTCTTGGCACACATTGTCACGCTGAACACCCGCGCAGTTGCGGCGGGCGCCTCGCGTGCGCATCATCTCCGCAGGAGGTGGGCGATGCGGAACGTGCTGTTGATCGGGGTGCTGCTGGCCGGGTGCGGGGACGAGGGCGAGGCGGACGGGTGCGTCCCCGTCGAAGGCGGCGCCCCGTGCTGCGATCAGTCATTCGACGTCTCGCCCGGCGACTGCCCGGAGGGAACGACGTTCGAGGAAGCGTGCATGATGACCCGAAGCGGCCAGACGACTCGTGCCCCGTGCGACGCCCCGGGCGCGATCAGCGCCTCGCGCGCGTGCATCGGTGACGACAGGAAGCCCCACGGCCCCGGCGTCAGCTACCACCCGAACGGCAAGGTCTCGGCCTTCTGGCGCAGCGATGAATGGCAGGTCAGTTGCCACGACAACGGGCTGATGATGCTGCGCCAGCGCGCCGTCGCCGTAAGCGTCTTCGAGCGCAACGGGTGCTTCGAGGCGTGCTACGACGTCCAGGGCGCCGCCGTCGCCTGCCACCCGGGCCAACCCTACTGCCCCGACTTCGGCCCGCCCGAGACCCCCGCCCCCTAGTCGATGTCGTAGGCCGGATCCGCGGCCGCGCCCAACGTCCCCGCTGCATCGGCCCCGTACGCGAACGCCTGATGCGCCGACGACGCCACGTCGTAGGCCCGCGGTCGGATGGTGTCGCCGATGGACAGGCCATGCGGCGCAGCGAACGTCACCACGTTCCCGACGATGGACGTGATCGTCGTCTGGACGCGGGCCGCGAAGTTGCCGACCGGGATGCACGCCACCGCGTCGTTGACCGCGAAGTGTTGAACATCGGTCTGCACGGCGCCGGTGATCGGGTGCCGGTTGCGCGTGTAGTAGTTGGCCTCGACGATGACCACGTTCGGCGAGGTCGATACGGCCACGCGCAGCGCCGGCGCCCACCCGCTCCCGTTGATGCCGTAGGTGGTCGCGTGGATCTCGGAGATGCCCTCGCGCCAGTCGTGCGTCACCAGCAGGACGCGGGCGGGCGCATTGGTGATGCCGCGGCGCCCCGCCGCGTCCACCGCGTCGGTGGCGCTCAAGAGCACGACGCAGCCGGGGTCGATGAGGAGTGCATCGCCCGTCCAGATCCGCCCCTTCCATAGCCGCCTCGGTTGGCCGAACTGGATCCGCAGTTGCTCGAAGGCGGGGGCCAGGACGCGGCGCGCGGCCTCCGGACTATCGGCGGGGACGTGTAGGCCGCGCAGCGCCAGCTCAAGCTCTCGACTCTCGCCCGTCTCGCCGATGCTGTCCCGGTCGTTGAAGGCGACCTTGAGCCCAGGGTCACCCGTGGCCGGGTCGTGATTCATCTCGAAGACGTAGCGGTTGAAGACGCGCTCATCCGTCCCGCTGGCCACGATGCCCGACCAATCGCCGGCCCCGATGGACGTCACCGCGTCGCGGGCGTTGTCGAGCCCCGTCGACACGAACGCGATCCGTCGCGTCCCCGTCGTCGGATCGACGCGGGATGCGAGCACGCCACCAAGCACGCGAGCCATGGGCCCCAGGACGTCCTCGCCCGTGTCGCCGGCCCGGACGTCCAGCGACCACTTCGTCAGCTCCACGGGGATGGGGAAGTCCCAGAACGACCCAAGATCGACGTCGTCGTCGGTGAGGTTGAAGCCGAACGGCAGCACGTCGTAAGCGGCGTGGTTCGTCAACGTGCCCTGCCCCGAGTAGAGCAGCCGGAGCATGATGCGCCGCGGGTCCTCCTCACGGAACTCCACGATCGGCGTGAACGTCGCTCGCTTCTCACCAGGCCAGTCGCCCATTGACGGGGCCAACTCGCGGTCGGCCCGCGCCACCTCGTAGCGGTAGCCCACCAACGTGGGCCCGGCGAACTCCTGTGCGCTGGAGACGACGCGGAATGATCCGCGCTTCTCCTCGCCCCCCTCGTACCAGACAGCTTCGAGCCGTTGCGGTACTGCGGTCAGGTCGAGCACGTCGGCCGAAAGGAGGATGTAGGTCTCGCCGGTCTGGTAGAACGTATCGGCGATGCCGCGGATCTCGTACCTATCCCACTCGCCACGGTCTCGCCGTTTGGTGACCCACTCGGTCCTTGTCCACTCGCCTTCGGCGTCCTCTTGATGCGAGCGGCCGCTGATGTCAGACGGCCGGGCGTCGTAGCGTCGCTCATCGTCCGGACGGGCGAAGTCGAGCGGATACCACAAGCGACGGTCGCCCCATACGTACATCCCCGGCCCACTCCCCGCGGAGAACCGCAGATCCACGGGGGCCGGATAGTCCGTGTTCAGTCGGGCCATGAGAGCGGGCCGCGGCGTCGCCCCGTCGGCCACGATCTTGACGTCGGCCCACTGGCCCGCCGTCCCGAGATACGTTCCCGGCGTCCACCCGGTCGCGGCGTTGATGGCTTGGATCGCACCGTTCGGCCAGTCGACGAGAGACACGGCGCCCGCCGGTACCACGTCGGCCTGGATCGACTCTCGCAGGTCGGGATTCGATAGACCGTCGTTGTCGAGAACGCCCGGCGCGGCCAGCGGCGGGTTGATGAGGATCTGCGACGGCGGACCGATGACGGTCCCGGTGATCTCGTAGGGCTCAGCGTGGCCATCGACGTCGATCAGGCCCTTGCGCGGATGACCGGCGGGCAAGGCGCCGCCGGAGTCGAAGACGCCCTCCACGCGGGCGCGAATGGACCCTTGGACGTTGATGAATGGATTGCCGGCGCCCGTGGCCAGCGCCCCAACGATGGACGTCGCGAAGACGCGGCCCGCCGGGTACTCCTGAACGTGCTCGACCGTCAGCGCGCTTTCTCCGTCGAAGACGTGGTAGCCCTGCGCCAGCTCGGCGACGGCATCTGCTCCGTTCTGGACGTCGCCCCCGAACGTCCCCGTCAGCAGCGCCCGCCATGGTTGGATGTAGAGGGTCACGGATAGGCCATCGTCGGCCAGTTGTGGCGACAAGCCGATGAAGCCGCGCACGACGTCCACCGCATCGCTCAGGCCGCCCGAGTCGCGTTCGTTGGCGACCCGCAGCGTCGCCGGCCGGGTGCGCCAGTGGACCACCTCGCCGGTGACGTGCGGCTGCCAGCCCTGCTCAGCGTTGACCTTGTGGGCGTGGTGGCGAGTCCCCGCAGCGGCACGACTGACGTAGTTGAAGCGGTAGGGGTCTCCGAAGGCCCCGGTCCCGGCCGCGCCGTCTACCCAGAACGCCTCACGACCGATGTGGATCAGGCGCGGGAAGCCCCACCCCGAGACGTCTCGGTCCACCTCGATGACCCCGCCGGGAATGACCGCGGAATGCGGGATGGACGTGATCAGCAGGGCGTCCAGCGTCGCGCCGCGGTTGCCGACGCGCATCAGTTGCGTCAGCGGGTCGGAGGCGTCGGTCAGGTCACCGCGGCTCGCCAGCGTCACCGTCACGCCCGAGTCGGACATGAAGCCCAACGACGGATCAAGCTCGGCCGTCTGTGCGGAGACTTCGGTGATGGCCTCGCGGTCGGTGTAGATGATCGCCGTTCCGGGTACGAGCGGCGTCGGCCAGTCGGTGCGCCGCGGGTCGCCTACCGAGTAGTACCGGACGCTCAGCCCGCCGACGGTGAGCAGGAACCGCCAGGCCGTCAGCCCGTCGGTGACCTCGCGCCACGTCACAGCGCCGTCTCCTGGACCGGCCACTCCCACGCGGTCGCGGACCAGACGCGGACGTTCGCGCAGTCGAAGCGCAGGACCACCTCGGTCCCTGCCGCGGCGCTGCCCGTCTCCAGCAGTCGCGGCCGCGGGGCCGGCGCCTGGATGATCGGAGGCGTGTACGCCGTGAGGAACGGGAACTCGTCGAAACGAAAGCCGGCGATGAACATCTTGACGCGATCGGTCTCAAGCGAACTGTCGTCCGTGGTGAACGTTACCGTGTCGTGGACCGGCGCCCCGGTGGGGTCTTCGAGGATGACGTCGACGGTGTTCGCCCCGCTGGTCATGGGGTGGGCCTGGTAGTCGAAGACCACGAACAGCCGCTCGCAGGCGTCGCGCAGCCGGAAGCGCATTCGCACCGTCTCGGTCGCGAAAGGCTGCACATCGAAGAAGCTCGCGACGCCGGGAGGGCGCGTCCACATGCACGTCGCGATGGCCCTGTAACGCCAGCCGATGAGGTGGGCGTAGCAACTCGCCAGCGTGCCGAGCGACCGGAGCTTGGCGCCGGTGTGCGTCACCTCCTCGTTCGGGGCCGCCGGGACGCGGAAGTCAATGAGCGCCATCAGCGACCCCAGACCGAGACGGAGTGGATAGCGGGCCCGGCGTTGCCGCCGTTCTGGGGGTGCCGGTCGGTGAAGTCGCCGACGCCGGCACGATCGCGGGTGCCGGGCCAGATGGCGATCTGAGCCATCGGGTGCCGCGCGCCTGCAAGCTCGGACTCCTCGCGGAGCCGGATCGTCGCCGTGTACCACGTCGGGACGGCCGGACCGTTGGCCACGTCCAGCGCCGTCATCACGAACGGGCCCTGCGGGTGGCCGACGAGATGCCCCGGCCCGCCGTGGTGGATGTTGATCTGCGTGGCAAACACCGGATCGGGCGTGGCGCGGACGTGGACCGTGAGGACCATGCTGTCGTCCTCGCGCGTGCCGTAGTGGACGGGCACCCACACCCGATGGATGACCTCGTCCATGTCCGGCTGGATGGTGGACGGCCCGTTGATTCCGCTCCAGTTGTAGTAGACGCGCGGCAGGTCGAGGAACAGGTCGTAGTTGTCGATCAGGCGGCGCCCGACGTCGGCGGCGACGGCGGAGTCGGCGTCAAGCTCCAGCGTGTCGAGCGGGCAGACGCCGTCCGACAGGCCGGCGGCGAGCACGCCTGCGAGCGGCTCGTACTCGACCTCGACGCTGTGGACCGTGGTGGCCGAGACGCCGTCGCCCACGACGTGCATCCCGATCTCCTCGTAGCCCGCCGCCGGAGCGATGGGGCAGTTGCCGGAGTACCACGCGGGCGCGCCGGGCGGAACCGCGAGGTCGACGAGGCCGGCGCCGGTCTGGAAGCGGACGGTCCCGTTGCCCGCGCCGCCGGCGAACTCGGCGTAGGCGTGGCACCGGACCGCCGTCCACACCGCCGCCAACTCAGGGAAGCGCCAGACGCAGTGCGCCGCGGCCAGAACGGCGGGCTCGGCCAGTAGCGATTCGGCGAAGCCCTGCGTCACCACGTTCTGAGCGTGGCCCCAGGCGCGACACCCGTTGGACGACAGTCCCAGGGTGGTCACGTCGCTGGCGAGCAAGTCGCGGCCGATGGCGAAGGCGGGCGCGTTCGGGATGATAACCGGCGCGGGGACGGTGCGGGCCATCTACCGCGCCCCGCTCAGGTTCATCGTGATCAGCGCCCGCGTCCGGTACGGGGCCGAGCTCCACTGCACGACGCTGTTGGCCTGGTCGTCGCCGGAGCGGTAGGCGTCGAGCCGGCCCTGGTAGCCGTTGCGCTCCGAGGTGTAGAGCAGATCGTAACCCGGCTGGTCAGCCGTCACCTGGTGGCTCATGAGCGCCCGCCGCGGATCGCCCCAGTGCTGGTAGAGCGTGACGGGCGCCCCGGGCCAGACGTAGCGGAGCACCTGGTCGAACCAGTGCCGGTGCAGATCGGTGGCGTCGGCAGATCCGGTGAGCCGGAACCCGAGTTGCCACTGCGGGACGAAGGCGACGCGGTTCGAGACGTAGGCGCCCGACGTGAGCCGCGCCGCCACGCTGTCGTCGATGACGCCCGGGTTCATGAACTCCAGCCCGGCCGGCGCGACGTGCAGGCCCGGCAGCGGGTGCGTGGCGGTCAGCACCTCGGTCGCGCCGATCGCGCCGATCGCCTCGTCGCCTGCGAACCCGAGGCGGTCGCGGAACGACGCGCTATCCCAGGTGACGGTTGCGATGAGGCCAGTCGGCCACGCCATGTATGCGTGGCCGTTGTCGTCGATCCCGAGGCGCAGCGTGTAGGCGCCGCCGATGGCCTCCTGGATCAGCCGCTCCAAGTTGCCGGGCGGGTTCAGCGCGTCGGCGTCCCCCTCGTTCTGGTTGCGGACGAAGGTGACCACCGACTGCGCCCGACTGACGTAGATCGGATAGTTGGCGCCCGCGCCCGCCGGGTTGACCACGAGACCGATGTTCGTGATGTTCCCGCGCGTCCACTCCGCGGACGCGGTGTGGCGGAAGGGGGCGCCGCCGCCGACGTTGCCCGTACCGCCCGCCGGGAACCCAAGGAAGGCGTTCCCGGCGGCCGCGTCCAGGGCGAAGTCCTCGAGGCTCGACTCCAACCAGACCCGGTCGTCGTCGTCGATGCCAGCGGTGAAGACCGTCGCGGCTCCGGTCCAACCGTTCTGCGCCAGGAGCGCCAGCGTCTGGCCTGAGATGCCGCCGCCGCCGAAGTCATCGTCTCGGCTACCGCGCCCGTTCAGGAACTCCATCGCGTCCCCGAACACGCCCTCGCCGGTACCGTACGCAGGCAGCGTGACGGGGGTCGCCGCGACGGTCACCACCTGCACGCCCGACCACGGGCGGGCGTCGAAGCGCGACGCCAAGCAGATCGGAGGATGCGGGTTTAGTGACGGCATGGCTCAGCGTGCCCCCCGCCGGACGGCGGCCCGGCCGCGACTGGCCGCGTTGAGCGAGCGGGTCACGGCGTCGGCGATGTCCCGGTCGGTCGAGATAGGGCGGCCGGCGAAGTTGATGTTGAAGACCATCTCCGTCGGCCGGTCGTCTGCTCGTTCGCGCTCGGGCCGGGCCGGCTCAGGCCGGGCCGGCGCCGCTGAGCCTCCGCCGCCTCCACCGCCTCCACCGCCGGCCATCATCTTGCCGGCGGCCCTGAACACACCCGCCGCCGCACCGTGAAGCGCCGCGGCGTTGAGGAAGCCGGGGACGGCCGCCGGCGCGATGAACGCTGCCGCTGCCGCTCGGGCGAGCATCTCCAACGCCAAGCCGAGGTTACGAACGGCCATCGCATCGAGTTCCTTGCCGATGGCCTCCTTGACGCTCTCGCCTGCGAGCCAAGCGGCCGCCGCGGCTTGCCCCATGCCAGCGGCTGTTGCCGCTGCCGTGTCAACGATCGTGTCGCGGAAGCTCTCGTGCTCCTCGCGCTGGCGCTTGAGATCGTCGAGTTCGGCGGCGCGCGCGCGCGCAAGCTTCTGCGCGTCCGTCAACAGGTGCTCGACGCTTTGCCCTTGGATGTCCCGCTTGGCGATCTCGTGCTGGGTGAACGACGCCAAGGCAGCGTCGGCGCTCGCTTCAACCGTCTTCGCTTCGCTGCGCCTCTGGTTCTCCGCTGCGATCTCGGCGTCGATGGCGTCCTTGGCGGCCCCCTTGATGGCGTCCCATGCCGTCCGTACGCGCCCGAGGGCGTCGGCGTAGGCTTCGGCCGCGGGGCTCAGCCCTTCAAGGGCGGCCTGTTGCGCCTTCGTCGCCGTCGTGACGCCCAGCAGCGCGGCCTTCCGGTCCCGAAGCCAGATCAGGTTGTCAGCTTCGACCCCAATGAGAGCTCGGGCTTGAGCGATCTGCTCTTCGCCGCGCCTGACCGCCTGCTCGACGTTGAACAACTCGCCGAGCGCCCGCTGGCTCTGGCGGGCGGCCGCGTTCTCCCGCATCCGCTCGTGCTGCTCTTCGAGGCGGATCAACCTCTTGCTCTGCGCCGCTTCCGCCTTCGCCAGCGCGGCCCGCGCGTCAGTCACACCCTTGATCGCGTCCTGTTCGTCCTCCAGCAGTTTCTGAATCTGAAATGCTTCGTGCTCCGGGAACAGTTCCGGCAGCACGCCGCGGGCCGCGGCCACCTTGGCGATGAGGTCCTGCTGGGCCCTTGTCAGTTCTTCGACCTTGACGCGGGCGGCGACCGCCGCCTCCTTCATCGTCGCAAGCGCCCCCTCCATCATCCCGATGCCCTGGCTGGCACCGCGCGCGGCCTTGTCGGCCTCGGCGAGCTTCGCCTTCAGGAACGTGAACGCCGAGATCACGATGCCGGTGATGCCCATCACCGCGCCCGCGACCGACTGGAGAGCGGTCAGTCCCTTGATCAGATCCTCAGCACGCCGGACCGCCGTCTCCATCGCAAGCGATTTCTGGCGGATTGCCTCAGTGAGCCCGCCTACGCTCCCGCGGGCGGCGGCGTCGGCAGCGGCCGACCGGCGGCTCGCGTCGGCGACCCGGTCGACGGCCCGCTCTACACGATGCGTCTGATCCTGCGCTTCCCGTGCGCCCTCCTGCCGGAACCTCAGTTCGATGTCGCGGATGACGCTCATCGGCGCCCGCCTCCAGGCGACGCGCCCGGCGCCGCCGCAGCCGCGACCTTGGCGTCGTACGCATCCGCGGCCCGCCCCGCGGCGTTCACGACATCCAGCGCGTCGAGGAGCGCCGCCGACGGCGCGGGGTGCAGCAGCGCCAGTTGCCCGTCGCGGGCGTAGCGCTGGGCGCGGAACACGGCCGCGAAGGTTGGGTCGTAGTCGACCTGAGCCACCGGGCAGCGGGTGAACGCGTCGCCGTCGAGGCCCGACGACGGGCGCAGCACGCGGTCCGCCGACAACTCGATCACGCCGTCACTGCGTCGGCGGGCGCCGTCGAGAACATCACCGGGGGCGGCCGGATGGAGCCGGAGCAGCGCGTCCGTGAACGGGCCGCCGCAGTCGCCCAGCGCTGTTCTCCAACCGTTCACCTGGCAGTCCTCGCACGTCAGGGGACGGGCGTACCGGGAGGCGCGCCAGACCGCCCACCGGAGCAGGCTTTTCCCTCCGGGGCCGCGCTCCCGATGCGGTCGAGATGGTCCGCGATCTCCTGCCGCGCCTCGTCCGGGACGCGGTCGAGGTGCTCCGTCGGGTAGCAGCGCAGGCCGCCCACGGCGGCAGCGGTCACGCCGGGGAAGTCGGAGACGCGCTCGATGCCGTAGCGGCACAGATTGTAGGCACGCCGGCCGCGCCAGACCATGAAGCGCTCGAACAACGCCTCGTCCTCCGGGGTCAGCCGGTCCACGTCCGCCTCGCCGGTACGGATGCGGTCCAGGACGTCGTGGACGGGCTTGCCCAGCACGCCGGCCTCGGCCGTCGCGCGACCGGGTGCCTGCCCGTTGAGCGGCCGGATCGTGAAGCGGCTCGCGTCGTCGGGCACGACGATCTCGCTGAGGTCGCCGCTCGCGCGGTAGCGCTGGAGCGCCTCGGACGTGTTGGCCGCCGCGACCGCCGGGTCGCAGACGCAGACGACGTCCACGAGCGTCCGCGCGTCGGGGTAGAACCTGAGCGCCATGGTGCCTCCTACAGCGCGAACGCGAGCCGTGCGTGCGTCCCCGCGGGCTCGGCGTTGGAGTTGTCGCCTGCGTTGCGGCCCTGCCGGTAGTTGAGCGACTGGCGCACGACGTCACCGCCGAGGTCGCGCAGAGCGGCGTCGTTGGTCAGATGCGCGGCGGGCAGGTACAGGCAGGCGCCGTCGCCCTTGCCGGGCGGCCCCCAGCCGACGAGGACCGACCGCTCCGTCTGGTCGAGGAGGTCGTCGTCCACCGTGTCCCACGCACGGGACAACGTCAGCGAGACCTCCGCGTCCTGCTTGGCGATGCGGTAATCGCTCATGCCGAGGATCGAGTCCGATCGCGAGAGCGGGGCGAGGGTGTTGGTGATGGACGCCGAGAACTCGTCCACGCCGACGACGTTGCGGGCCAGTTCCCAGGGCGCGGCGCCGGTCGCAGCCCCGGAGATCACGGCGTAGGAGCCGAGGGCGTGGACGATGGCGCCCGCTTCGTAGGTCGGCGGGGAGACGTCTGCGCTGGCGTGGTCGGTGTCGGCGTGCGCCGCCCGCAGCGTCACCTCGCAGACCACCTTGCGCCCGTCGTAGGAGATGGCGAGCGATTCCATTCGGCACCCAACGGCCACCGCGCGCCAGCCGTCGCCGTCGATGATCAGCGCGATCGACGGCCCGAACAGCGCCTCGTCCGTGGTGAGGTGGAACACGCGACACAGCCGCGCCTCGTCGTCCAAGACGAGCCCGGCGCTGAGGGCCGGGCTGTGGATCAGCGTGGCCGGGGCCGACTTGCCCGTGATGGCCGAGAACTCGGCCCGGCCTGCGATCTCCGTGGCGAGCATGTCGCCGACGACGGCGGCCGCGAAGTCGGCCACGCCCACAGTGAACCGGGTCGCGGAGCTGGCGCCCGTCGCGGTCACCAGCAGCGCCGCCGGGTTGTGGACGCCCATGCCGCTCGCGATCATCTGGGCAAGCGGGACCTGCCCGTAGTAGCTGAACGTCCCTCCGTGGACGCCCGCCGTCCGGAGGCTCGCCTTGACCTTGATGGTGCCGGTCAGACGCCGGACCCTGCTACCGCCGGACCAGACCGTCACCGGCTCGGGCGGGCGGTGGTAGAAGCCGTCACGGCCGTCGGCGTTCTCGGTGGTCTCCGCCTCAAGGCTGGACAGGTCGACCGAGGCAAGCTCGAACTCGGCCTGCCGGAAGACCAGAGCCGCGACGTCCGGCAAGCCGGTGGCGGCGGCGATGCTGCCGAAGCTGCTCTCAGCGGCGACGGCGAGCGCTCTTACGTGGGTGGTCATGAAGCCTCCCGGTACAGCAAGGTCATGGGAATCGGGTTCATCAGCATGGCGCCGTCTGCGGTCCAGACGCCGGCCAC
Source organism: Gemmatimonadales bacterium (assembly GCA_030699545.1). Taxonomy (GTDB): domain Bacteria; phylum Gemmatimonadota; class Gemmatimonadetes; order Gemmatimonadales; family GWC2-71-9; genus 20CM-2-65-7. Next base: position 12,433 of record JAUYMC010000015.1, read on the forward strand.
ATGCTCGCCCTCGAAGCCGACGTGCTCGATGCCGCTGGCGGGCCGGTCCCAGTTGTCGGGGTCGGTGACGCGCCGCACGATTGACTCGGCGTCCTCGGCAGCGATCGTCTGCGCTTCAAGCCGGCTACCGTGGACGCCGACGTGGTAGAGCACGCGGATTGCGACGCGCGCCCGGAGCCGGCGGCTTGCCGTCTGCGGCTGCGCCTCGCCGTCGTCGTGCGGGCCGGCGAGCCACGCGAGGTCACAGACGCGGCTCTGGACTACCGCGGCGTCGCGGACCTGCTCCAGCGGCGCGATGGCGCCCGTGCCGTCATCGAGAAAGACGAACGTCTGCTCGGGGCTCGTGCGCGGGACGACCTGCGCCACCTGGTCCTGGAGGACAGCGAGAGCGGCGCGGACACCCATCAGCGCCCCACCATCAGGCGGTCGACCTGCTCGCCGATCACGATGTCCAGCTCTACCATCTCCGCGTCGTGGTGGCCGAGGAACGGGCGGTCCTCGTTGACCGCCGGGCCGTACTCACGAGCCGGGCCGCGGATAGAGACGGTGCCCTGCTCGGCCGTGACTTGGACGGCGTCGATGGACCGCATGAGCTGGCCGGACAGCACCAGATCGACCTCCGCCGATCTGATGTTGCCCTTGCGACTGGCCTGCTTGTACTCCCGGTACCCGCCGTCGTAGTACCGTCCAGTGATCGGCCAACTCTTCCCCGCCGGTGGCCTACCGCTGGCGCTGAGCAGCCTGCGCGGTCGGCCGGGGCCGTAGGCGGGCTTGCCGCCCTTGGGCTTGAGACGTATCGCCGTCTCGGACCGGAGCCCTACGGTCATCGCCTTCGTCGCGTAGGCGGCCAGCGGCTCACCGTCGGCGCCGATGCCGAGCCGCGTCGTGCGGTTCACGATGATCTCGACGGACCACGCGGTCACGGCGGCCATGGCCTGCTCGTCCCACAGCGTGATGTCGTCGAGGCGGGTGCCCTCGATACGGATGCCGACGTTGACGGTGATGGCCATGGCTACCGCCGCCTTCGTCGCGCGGCCGCGGCGTTGACGCGGCGCACGTCGGTGTCGGTCGCGGCTTCGATGCCGCGCCGCTCGGCGATGGCCGGGGACAGCGCCATGAATCGGTGCCGGCAGTTGTACCCGCCGGCGCTCATGAGCGCGCCGGGGATCTGGCGGTTGTCGAGTTGGCCGACAAGGTCCAGCGGCCAGACCTTGCCCGCCTCCAACATCGCCCGGCAGAACGGCCGTGTCAGCCCGTCCTCGGGCCCGCCGTAGAAGAAGGTCTGTAGTCCGGCCTTCTCGGCGACGGTCAGGTTGACCGTGCGATCGAAGATGGCCGCCTCGGTCCGGGCCGCGGTAACAGCGCGCGCCCGCGACGTCTCCAGCCGCTCGGCGATGCGCTCCACCGCCTGCGGCAAGCTCTCCATCGTCAGCGCCGATCGCAGGCCCTCGCGGAGCAGGGCCGCGTCCGGGCCGACCACCTTGGTCGCCCAGAACGCCTCGGACTGATCGCGGATGGCCGCCTTGATCGCGAGCGTGTCGGTGGAGACGACACCCGCTGGCAGGGCCTGAACGGCCGTTGACTTGTTCGCCGTCTCGATGACTCGCCGCTGGTCCTCCGACCACTGAGCGCGGGCCTCGATGATGCCAGCGCCCTCCAGAATATCCTCGAACCCCTGGAGGTTGGCGTTCAGGACCGCGGCCGACTCCGGCCGCGTCGGGTTGCGGATCGCCTCTTCGAGCACCGTGATGATCCGCGCGTGAAGCTCGCGTAGGTGGCCCTCGAAGGCATCGACGGTGTCGATCTCGATCTCCAGCCGGTCGGCCATGAGGCCGAGCAGTTCGCCGAACTCGCCACCGACGCGCCGGGCCTCGGTCCGCATGCGGCGGATCTTGGCTCGGGTGCGCCCGCTCTCATCGGCGAGCAGCAGCCGCCCGTCACCGTGCTCCACGCCGCAGCCGGGGCAGGTGTGCGCGCCCGGGTCGAGGGCGGAACGTAGCCCGGCCAGGGCCGCTCGCGCGCGCAGGCGTGCAGGCGCGGGCGTGCCGTCGTCCGCGTCAGCCAGGCGCTGCAGTCGCGCCACCGCGTCCGCGGCGAGACCGGCCGACCACTCGGCGATCTCGACCGGGGAGCGGCCGTGAGCGTCGCGGGCGGCTCCGGTCACAGCCGCATGTCCCGCGTGAACGTCCGCGTCGGGGCCGAAGTGAAGCTGGAGCGGCCGAGGCGCGCCGTGGGGCCGGGGTTGACCTCGGTCTCGCCCTCGTCGACCACCCCATCGCCGTCGTCGTCGACCCATGGGATCGACTGCATGACCGTCGCATACTGGCGCTCTGCGCTGTCCATGTAGTGGTCGCGCGCGGCCCCGCGATCAGCGCCGGCGCCCGCGTGCCCCTGCATCACCAGGTACGCCGTGAGGAACGCGTGGACCAGCCGGAAGCCCGCGCCCGAGACGTCGTGCTCCCGGCGGCCGCGCTCGCGCAGGTCGCGCCGGAGCCACGCGACGAGAAGGTCGCGGGCCGCGTCGATCTGCGGCTGCCACGACGTCTGACGCGCGGGGACCTGGACGGCCAGCGACGGCACGAGCACGAGGACGTCGCGCGTGTTCAACCCCGTCTCGAAGGGCTGCCGCACGACGTCCAGTAGGCCCTCGTAGCGCCGCCGTGTGCGCGGGACGCCCGCGCCGTGGTCCTCCTGCCAGTCGACGCGCCACGCTATCGGGCGCGCAAGCGCCGTCTCGATGGGCTCGCCGGCGCCTGCGCCAAGCTCGGCGGTGTAGACCGACCAGCGCAACTCGTCGCCGGCCGCGACCGTGAGCGCCTGCCCGAGCGGTTCGGCAAGCTCCACGGTTGTGTTGGTCGGGAACGAGCGGATCTGGACGGGGATGACGCCGTGGCGCGCCGTGACGAGGTGGGCGTGGCCGCCCTGCTGGCCCTGGAGGCCGGACGTCAGGGCTGGCAGCGCCGCAGTCGTCAGCGTTCGGCGGTCGGCCGACAGCGCGGTCACGCTGGCGTCGACTGCCACGCGCGAGAACGCCGGCGTCAGGTCGCCGAGCGTCGGGTGCCGGACGGTCAGGACCGGGGCGACGGCGGGCGGCCCCGCGTCCTCGTAGACGGCGGTGGGCGCGTGCCACCAGAGGCGATACGCGACGCCGACGGTGGCGGTCAGACGGTCCAACGCAGGACGTCTCCCTCGCGCTCGATGGTGGCGTTGTGCTGCTCAGCGGCCAGACGTCGGGCGGCGCGCAGGACGTAGGGCAGGCGGCTCGCCTCGACGCCGAGCTCGGCCGCGACGTCGGCGCGGGTCGCCTCGCCTCGTCCGCGGAGGTAGTCGACGAGGCACTGCTCGGGCGTCGGGGGTGTCGGCTCGTGCGGCTCGTCTGCGACGCCGACGCCCTCCGGCGCCGCCGGAGGCGCCGGCGGGGGCGTCTCTACCTCGCGGTCCGCGTCGGCCACGGTCTCGACGATGAGCGGCGGGGCGGGCGCGTCTGCGCCCTCGGGCGCCGCGTCCTCGTCGAACTGCCACCCGCACCGCGGGCAGTGGGAGGGCGCGGCCCCGGCGCCCGCCGATTGGGGGGCGCCGGGCGCCGGGGCCGCGGGACGATGTGGCTGCTGGACTGCGGGCGTCACGGGTAGCGGGTGGAGGCGGGTCCGCAGCGCGGGGCTCGCGGCCTGCTCGTGCGTCAGTTCGACGATGTCGCCGGCGTGGGCCCAGCCCCCGGCGACCCTGATGCGGTCGCCGGGGTTCTCGGGCTGGAAGCGGTATCGCATCGGGCTCCCCAATGCCCGCGGATGCTACGGGCGGATCATGCTCACGCGAAGGTGATGCGCCGCCCGTGGGCGGCGGATACGAGGCGGATCTCCTCCATGTAGCCGGCGATGAGCTGGCCGATGTAGCCACCGTCCCACTTCTCGCGCAGCTCCATGTCGCTGACGACCGGCCGCACGACCGCGACGTTATTCGACTTCCAGATGCCCTCGGCGCGGCGCTGCCCGAGGTTCTTGCCGTCGCTCATGTGGCCGATCCACATCTGCGGCCCGTCGGTCTGCGTGTCCCAGATCGACCCGAGGGTGGTCGGCGAGATGGCCTGCGCGGACGTCTGCGCCATGGCCACGCCGATGTGGCCGAGCTTCAGGCTGGTCCACTTGCGACTCAGCCACGCGAGGACGTCGTCCTCGGTGAACAGCGAGCGGTCCACGGTCAGCGCCTGCGCCGCGATGATGTCGTCGTGGAAGCGCAGGTACTGCGCCGCGGTGTAGGACAGGATGACGCCGTTCGGGCGCGACCCCGTCGCCTCCCACACGGCGCGGTAGGCGTTGTCGATGTCGTTGATCGGCGTGCCGCCGCTGTTGGCCCACGAGGGCACGTTGTCGGCCGTGAAGTTCGCGCCGAAGAACATCTGCGCCGCCCGGTCCTCGCGGTCGAGCATCAGATCGTCCCAGAGCTGCGTGTAGTGCGCCTGCTTCACGTCCAGCGCCACATCCGAGGTCTTGACGTCGTAGACCTCGTCCAGCGGGAAGTACTCGGCGTAGTGCCGGCAGTCGTAGTCGACCGTCCCGTACTGGACGCCGCGGGCGGCCGCCGGCTCGGCGCCGCGGGGCCGCTCCAGCGTCGGCTGCCCGGGGCCGCGGCCGTGGAACGAGCCCGGCAGGGTGTAGGCGAACTTGCCGGTCTTCTCGCCTCCGACGCTGAACGCGGGCAGGACACGGTCCGCGATGAGATCGGTTTCGCGGTTCCGGTACGAGAGCATGAAGCCCTCGACCAGCCTTGCGACCGGTCGGAGGCCGGACGGCTGCGGATGGATGGCGGGCATGGTGTGCTACCTCCTCACTCAGACGCTGCCGACCGCGTCGGTGTAGAACGGGTTGACGAAGGTCATGGCGTCGACGCCCGCCGCCGAATCGGCGGTCCCGACGTGGAACCCGAGGACCCAGCACGGCCCCACGGCCGCGACACAGGCGCCATTGGCGTCGCTCATGACCGCCCCGCCGGGCTGCACCACGCCGCCGTACTCGGCGTACGTGCGACCGTGCTGGACGACGCCGACGGCGCCGCCGACGCGGTCGTCCATGTAGGACGCGACGCCGAGCGGGATCTGCGTCTCGGCCGTGGCCCGCTCGACCCGGCCAGCGTTGGCGCCGTTCGGGACCTGCCGGACGATCCGACCCTCCGTGATCGTCGTGGTCGGGTTCGCCGCGGCTGCGGCGAGGAACCCGTTGCTGAAGTTCGCTCCCGTTCCGATGGTCATCGCCGAACTCCCTTCAGCTTCTTCTCGGCCTCGCGCTGGAGGGCCAGGAACTCGCCGCTCTGGATCTTGCTCGTGTCGATCTTCCGCTCGGCCGCGAGCCGGAGGACCTCGTCGTACAGGCGGTCCTCGTAGCTCTTCGGCGCCCCGATGGCACCGCCGCCGCCGCCGTGGCCGTAGACCATGGTGTCCGGCCCCTCGGGGTTGGCGCGCAGCCGCTCGATCTCCATGTCGAACAGACCGCGGTCGGCCTGCGCCAACTTGAACATGTAGGTTCGACGCAGGCCGGGCGCGCCGTCGTCGCCGGGCGCGCCGGGCGCGTACAGACCGGCCGCCTCGTAGTTGTCGAGCTCGCGCTCGAGCTTCAGGTCGGCCTCGCGCCGCTGCGCGGCCGCCATGAACTGCGTGGCGACGTGCTTGTGGGCCGTCAGCCGGTCGACCTCGGCCTTGAGCCGGATGATCTCCGGGTCCGGGCCCCGCGACGCCTGCACGTGGGCCGGGGCCGCAACCTGCGGCGCGCGGGTGGGCGCGGGCGTCGGGGTCGGCCGCGGGGCCGCGGGGGTGGGCGCGCGGACTCCGGCGTTCGGCGGCCGGCGCGACATCGTCTCGCGGTCGTCCGCGAGATCCTGGCTGGCCTTGAGCTGCGCGATCTGCTCGCGCAGCGCCTCGTTCTCCGCCTTCAGCTCCTCGATCGACATCTCGTCGGCCTCCGGTTCCTCGCCGTCCTCGGCCAGCTCCTCCGACCCGGAGCAGGCCGCGATGCACTTGTCGCACTCGGTCGCGCACGTCTCGCAGGTCGGGTTGTCCATGGTGCGGCAGACGGCCGCGCACGCCTTGCAGGCCGCGATGCACATCTTCACCGCCGGCGACTCCGGGTCACCGCCAGCGCCGATGAGCGCCTCGCAGGCCAGGATGCACGCCTCGCACGCGGCCACGAGCGAGTCGGGGTTGGCGACCGACTCGGCCTCGGCGACGCACGCCTTGCAGGCCGCGATGCAGGACTCGCACGCGGCGATGATCTTCTGGGGGTCGGGCATCGTGGAGACCTCCTCGGTCACGCTCTCGTCGTCCCGCTGCAATCTACAGCAACGAGACAGAAGTACACAATTCATAGAATTCTGCGCCGGCCTCGGGGTGAGGCTGATCGCGAGGATCTCAGCGCCGCCGATCCGCTCGCCCGTGCCGCGGGCGAACACGTCGCGAATCACCAACTCGGGGCTGATGTAGAGCGCCGATGACTCGGTCTCGTCGCCCAGGTCAAGCCGGTGATCCTCGACGAGGGACCGGCCGCGATCGGTGTAGACGAGGCGCCCCACGAGCCCCAGCCGCGGGTCGACGCGCATTGCCTCGACCTGGCCGACCGCGCTCTGGAGCTCGGGCGCGAGCGTGTCGTCGCCCGAGCCGTGGGCCCAGTCGACGGGGATCTGGCCGCCCTCGGCGCGCCGTCGCTCGAACACCCGGAGCAGGTCGTCGAGCAGATCGGCCGTGACCTCCAGACGCAGCTTCCCGGTGTCCGCGTCGTACAGCGGGCCGGGCCGGAGCAGATGCACCTCGCGATTATGGGCGGCTGGCGACGCCGGGCCCGCGGCCCGCAGCCGGATGCGCTGCTCGGTCATGCCTGCCTCCGTCGGGCCTGCGCGAAGAGTTGCGCCGCGGCGCCCGCGGGTGAGCCTCCGGCGCTGCGCTCCGACGGCGTGCGGTAGTGGTCAGGGTCGAGCGGCGAGGCGCCCATGCCCACGCGGATCATGTCCTCGATCTCGTTCGTCGCCGTGAAGACCCCGCAGCCGATGAGCGCGGGCAGTTCGGCGGCGAGAGCCAGGATGGGCCCCGGGTCCAACCGGCCGAAGGACAGCCGCGGCCGGAAGCGGGGATCGAGCGTGGGGAAGTTCCAGCGCAGCAACCGAGCGATCGTGCCCTGCCCTGGTCCATCGTCACCGCCGAGCACGTCTGCGACGTGGTCCAGGCCGGCGACCGCCATCTCCCGGAAACTGCTGATCTGCACCTCGCCCGCAGCTCGCCCGCCGGGGCCGATCACGCCCTGGCCGAGGAACTCCAAACCGAACCCGAACATGAACTCGCGGTTGCAAGCCGTGATGATCTCGAGCGGCTGCTGAACGTCGAGCACGCGCTCGCCGAACGTGCCCAGTTCCATGCCCGGCAGGTCCTTGACGTAGCTCGCCTCGCCAGCGACGTACCGCTCGGCGGCCTGCTCGACCTCGGTCGTCAGCGCGGTGATCTGGTCCGGGGTCAGCTCCGCGTCTTCAAGGACCCGCTTGTCGGTTCGGATCTTCGGCGTGGGCGTCGCCCACCGCTCCAGGCCGATGCCGACCTGCCGCAGCGCGTGGGCCTTGAGCTTGGACGCGAAGTGCAGGGGCCGGAGCATGCCGACGCCCTCGAAGTTGTCGCCCGTGCGCTGGTGCGTGAACAACGCCAGCTTGTGCGCGGGGATGGGTTCGCCGCCCGCGCCGACGGTCGTCCAGTCCTGAGTCACCGACTCCAGCGCGCGGCCGTCGGCGCTCATGTTCCAATACCAATGCGCGCGCGGCTCCCGGTCCCGGAAGTCGATCCAGACCCGCCCCGCGTCGGGCGTGTAGACCTCCTCGAAGTAGCGGAAGCCCTCCAACTGGTAGCGGAGGAAGTGCCGGAGCATCCCCTTCCAGCCGCCACGTAGGTAGCCGCGCCCCTCGCGCGACATCCCGAACGCCTCGGACAGGAAGTCGCGGGCGCGGTGTGCTTCGCCCGGCCAGTCGTCCTCGACCACGAACTGCGCCTCGGCCGTGGTCTGCGTATCGAGCAGCGTGCGGGCGAACGCGGCGATGACCGCGTCGGTCCGCAGCATCTGGTCGGCGGCCTCCGCCCACGCCTGGCCCTGGAGATCGGTGTTGAGCTCGTACTCGGTGATCCGCCCGCCGTAGATGCGGGTGCCCGACGTGCCAAGCTCGCGGTACAGCGGTCGGCGGGTCGAGGCGGGCGTCTCGGTGGGGCTGCTCACGCGCCCATGATGGATGATCTACGAATCGTAGATCAAGCGGGCTGCGAATCGTGGCCTATGGGCCGGAGCGGGACGACGCGGCCCAGCCCCTCCGTGGGGTGGGGCGGGTGGGCGAGACGCCAGGCTTCAGGCCGGCGCCGCCGAGATGTAGAGACGGAGCATCGGCGGGGCGCTCGCCGTACCAGTGCCAGACGATCGCGTCATAGCGCAGGGCGTCGCAGTTCGAGACGAGCACGCCGTTGGCGAAGTACTCGTGCTCGCCGTCAACGGTCAGGTTGTAGACGTCGCCTCGCCCGGCCCGTCGCACGCCCTGCACACGCTCGGGAGCAACGCGCGGTCCGGGTGTAGCGGTTGACGATGAAGGCGGCACCGCATTCGACGCACCGGCGCTCGACGTCATCAACGCCCGCGTCACGTCGCCACTTGGACTTGCATGGGTTGGAGCAGAAGCGCGCCCCGGCGCCGCGCTTGAGGGTCTCGAAGCTGCCGCCGCACCGCTCACAGGTACGTCGTTCAGGTTCACGCCCGGCCCATGTTCTGCGCCCGTGCTCCCGGTGCCACTCTCGCCCGGCGTCGCTTCGGTACCACTCCGTAGCGAGCGGCCTGATTCGCTGAAGGTGCGCGGCCCGTTTTGCGCAGTTCTCCTCGCATGCGTAGCACTCCTCAAGGTGGGCGCGCGTGTGCTCAGCCCCCAACACGCACTCGAGGTTTGTCGCGTCGTTGTTGAGCGGATCGCCGTCGACGTGGTGGATGACGTGCCCGGCGGGCACGCATCGCCCGTTGTGACGTTCCCAGACGGCAACATGTAGGTATTGAGGGCGACCACCCCACCCGGCGGATCTGAAGTAGACCCGATCGCTTCGCTGGGTGGCGTCAGGGTATCTCCTGAACGTGACCCCATGAAACTCGACTTCGGCGCTGCTTGGCCTCTCCATACCGTAAGTGTATCGTATTGCGTCAAGGACGCAAGCGGAACGCGGCCCCTTTCGGCCGTCCATACCGGGTGGTCCTGCGTCCCAACGAGACGTATCCCCGACTCCGTCTCGACCTCCCACAGCGCCGCGTCTTCGCCCGTTCGGGCCGCGGCCAGCACATCGCGCAGTCCGGCCCGCGTCCATACGCGGTCGCCCACACGAAGCGTCTCGATAGCCGCCGGGCCGTACTCCGCCTCCACGAGCGTCCCGGCCGGGAAGCAGTGATGATCGTGGACGTCGTCCTTGAGCGGCAGATCGCCCCCCTTCTCTGGGTAGCGATAGCCCTCGATGGCCTTGCGCAGCGTCCGGCCCGCCCGGCGCTCGCCGTCGTCCCACAGCTCGCGCGTGATGACCACGCGGCGCACGCCGTCCGGGCCGAGGATGCGGCGACGCAGGCGCTCGATGCCGTTCGGGATGTGCCGCTTGATCGGGTCCGTCTCGTAGCGCAGGCGCACGCCGCAGCCGATGGGCCGCGGCTGGCCGACGAACCGGATGGAGTCGATCCCCGTCTGGTCGTTGACCGCCTTCCCCGCCGGATCCCCGGCGCCAGCCTCGATGCGCACGCCCCAGCGGTCGGCCTCGGCGTTGATGGCCCGGCACAGTTCCGGGACGAGGCACTCGTCGGGCGCCACCTCGGCAAACACGACGTCGACCTGCTGGCCGTTGATGTCGGCGCTCTGAATCAGGATGACGGCCGGGGAGCGACGGCCGAAGTCAATCGCCATCCGAACCGGACGCGCGGGGTCCGGCCGCCAGCCGTCCAGGATGTTGCCGTCCGGCCACGACGACGGCTCCCAGCAGTCAAGGACCTGGCCGACCGGAGGGCGCGGCCGGTTGTTGATCATCGCCTCGTATCGCTCGGGAGACAGGACCGAGCGGGCGCGCTTGAACCAGTCCGGGGAGAGGTTTGCGGCGTTGACGTGCGACGTCGCGCGCAGGACGAGGCCGCTCGTCCCCGCCTGCTCCGCCCGCTTCACCCACCACGCGCCAGCGACAGGCAGGCCGGCGACGCAGATGGAGATCGGCGCGCCGCCCGCCGGCGTGCGGATGCGGCCTACCAGAGCCTCCAGCGCCTCGGGACGCAGCGCCTGGCCCTCGTCGATGAGGCCGAGCGAACCATTGACGCCCTCGAGCGGGTTGTTCTCCTGCGCCCGCGTGCTGGCCCGGTAGTACATCCGCAGCCAGAGGCGGAAGCCGTTGGGGTGGCGCCAGTAGTACTTGCTGGGGTCGGCGTAGAAGGTCCAGCCGAACCCGCGGAGCAACTGGTCACAGACGGGCTGGACGACCGACTCCAGCCGGGAGCGGGTGTCGGTGACCCATACCCCGGCGTCGCCCGGCCGCTGATCACCCGCGAGAGCGGCGATGAGTCCGAGGCCGAACGTCTTGCCGCTGCCCCACCCGGCCTGTACGGCGGTCAGGTAGCGGCCCTGGACGTGGGCCGCGACCATTTGGGCCTGGAGGGTGTTGAGGTCGAGGTTCACCCGTCGTCATCGCCCTCAGACGGCGGCGCGGGCAGCACGACCTGAGCGGCGCGGGCGAGGGCGTCGCTGATGACCTCGGAGGCCGTGAACTGGATCGAGCCGGAGTGCTCGATCTTCTGCGCCGTCAGGAAGCCGTCGAGATGAGCCACGCGCTCCGCGGCTATGAGCGCTACCTTGAGCGAGCCCTTGTCGCCGAGTCCCTTCTGGACGAGCTTCATGAAGCGTTCGCGGTGCTCCCGCCGGAGCGCCTCACGGTCGCCACCCTCGCGCTCTGCGTCCTCGCGCCACCGCCGCCGGACGCGGGCGCAGTAGGTGAGCGCCGTGTCGTAGCGGACATCGAACTTCCGCGCGAGACGTCGGGCCGCCTTGCGGTCGTTGCCTTCCAGCAGCATCACCCGCTCGGCGTAGAGCAGGCGGTCCTCGAGCTCGGCCTTGGTTGGCGCCTGCGGCTTTCGCCCACGCGCGGGCGTGGGCGCGGCGGGCGCGTCCGCCGGAGGTGCCGCGTCTCGCGCGGTCACGGCCCGCAACCCCGCGTCTTCACGCCTGAATGCCGAATTGCGGCAAAAACCCTTGAATTCCGAAGGGTTGGCGGTCGACAATCCTCCTGCCGCGGGTTGAAGTCGCCAAACCACCTCCCGCGGCAGGAGGACCGAACGTGGAGAGTATCCCCTACGAGATCCGAGGCGCCGAGCGGCGCCACGGCACGACGAAGATCGAATGGACCGAGGCCACGTGGAATTGGATGATCGGGTGCACCCCGGTCTCCGCCGGCTGCAAGAACTGCTACGCGATGCGCATGGCGTTCCGCTGCGCGGAGATGGGGCAGGAGCCCTACCGCGGGCTCACGACGCCCGGCCCCCGTGGGCCCGTGTGGACCGGCGTCATCCGCGAGAACAGTGACACCGTCGTCTACCGCCCGCTCGGCTGGCGCGCGCCGCGCCTCATCTTCGTCAACAGCATGTCCGACGTGTTCCACCCGAACGCGCCGGATTGGCTCCGCGAGATCGGCTTCGACATCATGCTCGAAGCGCCCCAGCACCGCTACCAGGTGCTGACCAAGCGCCCCGACCTCATCGCCCCATACCTCGCCCGCTCCGGCCGGCGCATCCCCGACTCGGTCTGGCTCGGGGCGACGGTGGAGGACGAGCGGGTCGCGGAGCGCGTCGACCACCTCCGCGCCGCCCCGGCCCGCGTCCGCTTCCTGTCCGTGGAGCCGATGACCCGCCGCCTCGGCCGGATCGACCTCAGCGGCATCCACTGGGTCATCACCGGGGGCGAGTCCGGGCCGGGCCGCCGCCGCATCGACCCCGAGTGGGTCCGCGAGGTCCGCGACGTCTGCGCTGAGCAGGGCGTCGCGTTCTTCCACAAGCAGTGGGGGCACTGGAGCGACAACCCGCTCCTGGCCCGCTGCCCGGCGGGCGAGCCGCCCGCCGAGTGGATCAAGCGCGTCGACCCCCACGGCAAGGGTGGCGCCATCCTTGACGGCGTGCTCTGGCGCGAGTTCCCGGAGCGCCTCGACCATCAGGCGGCCCTCGCCGCCTGAGCACCCGTCTCCGCCTCCCAGCGGGCGACGATAACGTCGCACCGCTCGGGGTCCAGTTCAATCGCGCAGGCCCGCCGCCCCATCCGCTCCGCAGCGATGATGGTCGTCCCCGTGCCGCAGAAGGGGTCAAACACCATCTCCCATTCGGGCGTCCAGTGGGTCAGGTGCTCGATGAACAGATCGACGGGCTTGCCGTGCCGTTGCAACCGACTGAACGGCCGCTCGCCGTCGACAAGGTGCTCGCCGATACCGATCTCGACGATCGACGGGAAGGTGAGCCGCTTATCATCCGGGCATTTCTTGACGCTTCCGACCTGAACGATCAGGGCGTGCGCGTGCGCCACCTGAGTCGTCGCGCTTCGGTGATGGGTCGGCCGGACGATCACCCGCTCGAACCGAAACCACTCATCGGGAATCAGGCGAATCACCTTCGCAGGGCCGAAGACGATGCTTGGGTCCGCGATGTGTTGCGAATAGGCAGCGTCGCCCACCTCGTAGGGCGGATCGACGATGGTTACACCGGGGACATCGCCAGCGCAGACCCGCGCAATGTCGTCCGCCGATGTGCCATCTCCGCACAGGAGCCGGTGCGCGCCCATGAGCCAGACGTCGCCGCGCTTGGTCACGACGTGCAGGGGCGGCTCGGGTACATCATCTCCGCCCCCGCTTGTGCCTCCGCCTTCGTCGTCCAGCGCTGCAAGCTCGCCCAGCCGCAACTCCTCGTAGAGCGCCGCGTCGTCCGCCTCGATCTCGGCGAGGATCGCGTCAAGGTCGTCGGTGAACTCGCCCGCGCTGTGGGGGTTGTTCGCCGCGACGTTGGCCGCCTTCTCCTTCGCCTCCGGCCACCGAACGCCGCGGATGCGGAAGCGGCCGGACGGCGTATCGAGCCAGCCCCAGCACTCGGGGCCGGACTCCGTGTCGCGCCACTCCTCTTCCCACTGGACGTCACCGGGCGCGAACGCCTCCAAGATGGGCGTGCGCTGGTGGCCGGTGACGAGGCGCTGCGTCTCGAAGTTGTAGACGATGCCGGAGATGTCGCCGAACGCGACGACGCTGGCACTGAGGCCGGCGCGCGCCTCGTCGGTGATGCGGCGCGGGTTGCGCTCCCAGCCCTTCAATTTCGTGGGCGGCGTCTCGGCGGCGTCTCGGCGTCTACGAGTCATGGCCTCCATCCTACCATACGCGGCCTTGACGCCGCCCCGCCTACGGCTCGCCCACCATGAACGCGAGCGCCGTCGACTGACGCACGACCTCGGGGTCAAGGGCGCCGACCACGGCGCGCAGCTTGGACAGCGCGTACCGGGCTGCCCTCCAAGCGCCCCGGTCCATCGCGTCCGCGACGGCCCCGATAGCGGACTCGACGCACCGCGGGTGCTCCGACCTCGGCAGAGGCGGCGCGCCCCCGGCGAGTTCGTCCAGCGTCAGCAGGTGCCGCCCGTCCACGGCCGCCGTCGTCGGATCGGTGCCCGCCGACGTCCCGTAGCACGCAGCCGCCTCCTCCAGCGGCAGCGACCACAGGCCGGGGCCGACAGCGCGCCCCGTCTCGACCTCGAAGACGCGGCCGACGCAGGCGAACGGCACCTCGCCCTTGGCCACGCCGAGCACCAGACCGTCCTCACGAACCGTCACACGTATCCGCATCGTTTCTCCTCCTCGGGCCTTGCGACCAGCCTACTCCGCGCGCATCGTCTCCCCATGGAACGTATCGCCATCGTCCTGCCCTGCCCCCACGGTGACCACCACAGCAAGATCGGCGTGCAGCCCCTCTGGGAGTTGGTCCGGGCCGGCGAGCCGTACCCGTGCGGGGTGTGCGGCCGCCCCATCATCGTCGATGTCGTGGTCCGCACCCGCGCCCCGTCGCTGAAGATCGTGGGCGAGGAGAGGCCGGCGACGATCACGGTCCAGAAGCTCGCCATGGGTTCAGGCGCCATCCAGATCGTCTTCGTGCGGGGCGAGCGAGCGGAGCCGCTCGACCAGCCGTAGCGCCGCGCGCTTGCTGACCGCCAGATCCGGCCGCCCCACGTACTCCGCGACGGCGCGCCGAACCAACGCCGCGACGTTCGTCCGCCGCATGGTGGCCGTCCCGTGCAGCACCCGCGCCCACTGCGGCGGGATCACGGCCGCGACGTAACTGCCGCACCGGGAGCGGCAGCGTGCGCCCCGACTGGGGGACGTCCAGCCGCACGGCGTGAGGTGCACGCGGGCCCGCCGCGCCCACTCCGCGAGGGCGCGGCGGACCAGCGTCGAGACCGAGACGTTGTCGAGCTCGGAGCGGATGACCACGGCCTCCGCGAGGGCGCCGCAGACCGACACCATGATGCACACGTTCTCGCCGCGGTGGGCCTTGCGGCGGTCGGCGGGCGTGGTGAGGCCGCCCCCGACTTCGCCGCGGCGGGTCTGGGTCATGCCGCCGCCCCGAACCACGCCACGATCGCCTCCACCGCTTCATCCTCCGCCGCCGGCCGCTCGTCGTCGGGACCTGCGACCGCCACCCCCTCGCCCGTCGCCTCGACAACCAGCCAGTTGTCCTCGCCCTCCCACTCCGCTTGCAGCATCCCGCACCCCGGCGAGATGAACGGCTCGGCCCAGCGGGCGCCCACGCGCTCCTCGGCTCGGTCGAGCACGCGGCGCAGTTGGTCCGCGGCCTTGGGACTCGGCGGTGGCGAGCCGTAGGAGTCCCAGTCGTTGGGCAGGGCCAGCAGGGCGGTCAGGCGCTCATCGCGGGTCATCGTCGGCCTCCATCTCCACGTACGGCCCGCAGACCTCGCACGCCGCCACCCCCGCCAGCGAGACGCACATCGCCCACACTTCATACATCCCCACCGTCATCCGTCTCGCACATGCCCCACCGCATACAGCCGTCGGTCGCGGCGTTGTCGAGCAGGTCGAACATCGGCATCTGACGCCCGCCGCGGTCCGTCTGCGCCCACGCAACCACGTCGTCGATGCTCATCACGCCGTTGCGGGCCGGGCCCTGGAAGTAGCAGCGCTCGTGCCGTGGAGAGGCGGGGTCGCGCAGTTCGCGCTCCAAGTCCTCCAACTCCTCGTCGCCGGCGATCTTCTCCGGCCATGGCTTCTCCGCCCGCGCGGTCGATCGCGCTCGCGCCCCGGCCGTCATCTCGATCTCCAGCGCGCGGATCATGTCGATGCGCTCCGGGTCGTCGCGAGCCACCAGCGCGATCTCCGCCTTGCGCGCGTGGATGCAGGGCCAGCAGCCTACCCGGTTGGCGCCGCGCAAGTACAACGGGTTCGGCGCGATGCCGTGCCGCCGGTGGATCTCGATGACCTGCTCCTCGGTCCAGCCGATGAGCGGCCGCCAGATCATGCAGTCGATGCCGCCGCGCTGGTCCGCGGCCCACCGCTCCCACTCGGGCAGTTGCGCCCGCGCGGCCGACTCCAGGCGGCGGATGCCGACGGCGTTGACGACCGTCCCACCCGTCTCCTCGATCCGCCGGATCGGGTACTCGCGGATGGGCAGCACCTTCAGGCGTTCGGTACACCAGCGGCGCATCCGGCTCGGAAACATCACCTTGCGCCGGATCCACTCGACCATCCCACCCTCGGGCGAGCGCAGCCACCGGATGGGGCCGATCGCTGGGTCGAGCACGTCGCGGAGGTAAGTGTAGGTGTCGGGGTGCTCCCAGCCGGTATCGCAGAACACCGCCTCGTAGGCGATACCCTGCTCGCGCAGGTGCAGCGCCATCGCCGTCGAGTCCTTGCCGCCTGAGACGCTGACAACAACAAGACGCCCATCAACATGTTCGTTCACTTCACACCTCCCCCGGGTATCCGAGCCCGGCCAACCACCGCACCGCGTCGGCGCTACCCATCAGCCATCTCCACCGTCACCTCAACCCGCGGCGCGCCACGGTCCACGCCTCGCCACTCGATGCGCTGGCCAACGACCACCGTGCAGGCGTCGTCCGCGAGCACCTCAGCGCCCGCCTTCACGAGCCCGTCGAGCACCGTCTTCAGGATGTTGTCGAGGTCGCGGCGCCGTCGGTCCGGCGTCCAGACGTCCACCGACACGCGGCACGGGCCCTGCCCCGCCCGGACGCCAGCGGCGCGGGCAGCGGCAGCGACGCGCGCCTTGTAGCGCCGCGTCTCGGGCGGGGTGTAGGTCCCGCTGCCAGTAACCCGGGGCCGCTGCATCGCGACGGGCTTGCCGAGCACAACGAACGACCACGACGTCTCGGGCCGCGCCGCGCCCTCACCCCGGGCCATCGGGTCGCGACGACGCCCCCGGGCAAGCCGCTCGTTGCCTGCATCAACCACCGCGCGGGCCTTCGACGACAGGCCGTCGGCGCGGCGGGCCTCCGCGGCTTCCAGCGCCGCCACGAGGGCCGCGGGCGGGCGGGGGTCGTGGACGAGACCGAGGGCGCGGGCCAGTACAGTGGCGGTCGGCTTCATGCGGCGGCCCTCTCGGCGTGGTAGGCGTCGATGTAGTCGTCCACATCGTCGGGCCAGAGCACTCGGCCTACGTCGGGGCCGGCGAGCACCACGATGCAGGCCGGCCGCCACGTCGTGACGCTCATCAGCGTGCCGCTGCCCCACAACGCCGGCCCCTGTGGTGCGCGGGCTTCCCGCAGCGCCTCGCGGGCCTCGCCCCAGGAGGGGACGACGGCAGCAAGTCGCCAGAAGCAACCCTGCTCGAGGCGGGCGATAGCGAAGGCGGCGGGGCGGTTCACGACGCGATCTCCAGTCCAAGGCCCATCTGCACCGCTTCTGCGAGGGGCCGCGACCTGACGCCAGTGCACGACGGGCACTTCATCCGCAACACCCTCCCGACGACGACCTCAACGAACCCAGCCCCGATCACAGCCTCGGCACACGCGGCGCTCCGGTCGCTCTCGTTCGGCGGACCCAGCCCGGCGTACCGGCGCCCGCCTTCAGCCCGGCACCAGTCGCAAGCCGCCGCGGTCCAACGTCCTTCATAGTCGACGATGATCATGAGGCAACCTCCAGGGCGAGTTCGATCTGCACGGCGGGGAGTCGGCGCGGCGCCCGGCTCATCGTGAGCCACTCGGGCTTCCCCGCGTCGCGCAGGCGGCAGGCGGTCCAGCCTTCGAGGGGCAGCGGCTCGGCCTCGGAGACGACCACCAGGTCCGCGACGTCGGCGTGACGCTGCGCGAGATCTAGCACGTCGGCCCGCGGCAGCAGCTCCGCGTACCGCGGCGCACCCAGGTAGGGCGGGTCGATGTAGACGACCGAGCCCGGCACCGGATCGACGTCGCGGACGTCGCCGTGCACGACCTCGACGCGGCTCCAGTCGAGGTGGTCGAGGGCCTCGACGCGGTCGGCCAGCGTCGCGATCCGCTTGACCGCGTGCCGACGTACTGGCGACCGGGTGGGCGTCACCTCCCCAACGCTGTCCCACACGCGGCCGCCGCCGTTTGCCTCCCAGCGCGCGCGCTCCGTCGACCACCACAGGGGCATGCAGCCGGTCATTCGCGCCTGGAGGCACAGGTACTGCGCCGCGCGCCACGCGGGACCAGACGGCGGCTCGTGCAGCAGCGTCGGCCACACCTCGACGAGGTCGCCGCGGGCGTGCCAGGCGCGCAGGACCTCCACCGTCTCGCGGCGGATGTCTGCGTCGCGGAGCGTCTTCCACACGTCGCCCCACGGCCCGGCGTCCACGAGCACCACGCGGGCCGGATCGCGCACGCCCAGCAGCGACACGAGCACGGAGGCGTCGCGGCGCTTCGATCCCATGAAGCCGGTGAGCGGGCGCGCCCGGGCGAGGGCCCAGAGCGAGACGCTCGCGGTGCCGCAGCACAACTCGACGAGGGCGGGGCCGGGGGTCGTCACGTCGCGCTCCGCCTTGCCCGGCCCGCGACCACCACCTCGCCCACCATGTCCTCGACCGACCGCGCCGGCGCCCGCCACACAGACAGGCAGGCCCGACCGCGCCCGTCCATCCCGACCACGCAGCGCAGGCCCGCGGCGCGCATCTCGCCCGCCAGCCGCTCCAGGACCGCGTGCGCCTCCGTCGGCCACGAGACGGCCGGCGCGCCGGGGCGCGGGCGCGCCATGTGGACGCCCGCGACGTGCGGCCGCAGGTCGCAGCGCAGGCCGTCGCGCTCGGCGGGGCAGCGGGTGGCCATCACGCGACACCCTCCGCTTCCTTCCACTTGTGGTGCGCCTCCAGGACCTTGGCGATGTGGATCGCCGCGTCCGACGCCTCGCGCTCCGCCCTGACGAGCGCCGACCGCAGGTTCTTGACGTCCCGGGCCGCGAGGAAGACGTGCGCCTCCGCGTCGCGGACGGCGTAGATCCACGCATCCGCCTCGGTCGCGAAGTAGGTGTTGCTGTTCATCGTCTCCCCGTCGGCGTCCCGGTTCGGGTAGCCGGGGGTCTCGCACTCGACGGCGCGCGGCATGTCGTCGACCAGCTTCCAGACGGTGGGCATGTCAGTCCTCCTCGTCGGGCAGCATGTCGAAGAGGTCGGGCGCATCGCGCAGGTCCGGGCCGATGCCGCGGCGCTGTTCTGCGACGGTCAGCGGCCGGGGCTCGGACGTGGGCTCGGTCGGCGGATCGTACGAACCGAACTCGCGCACCCATTCCCGCCCCAGCGCCCACCTCCGCCGCATCCCGATGGCCCGCCCCAGCGTGATGCCGAGGTCAGCGGCGGCGCGGCGGTCCTCGTCGGTCGCGCCCGGCGGGTCGCAGCGGGTGAACGACAGGAACGGCACGCCCGAGACGCCGATGGCCACCTCGACGTGGCCGCAGAGCGCCACGCCCATCCACTCGATCGCGATCGAGTCACCGAACGCGCGGATGAGCCAGTCGGCCACATCCACCGGCTCCACGTTCGCCTGCGCCTCGGCGCTCTCCGCGACGCTCGTCTCCACGTCCCGAGCGTGCTCCAGGTAGTCGATGACCGCCTCAACGGCCTCCGCCATGGTCATCCCCACCACGGCGGCGTCTCTGTACCCACGCCGATCGATGACGGCGAAGACCTCGTCGGCCGCCTTCTGGTGGTCGACCCATGTTCGCCGCTCGATCGCCCGCGCCTCGTCCCGCTCCGCCGTGAGGCGGGTGAGGGCGGCGTCGACAGCCACGCCGATGTCCCACCGGTGCGCGTCCCGCGGCGTGTCGGCGAAGCCGTCGCGCTCCAGCGCCCGCCATGCCTCGTTGACGGCGCGCGCGAGGCTGTAGCCGTGCTCGTTGGGCTGGTCGGCGAGCGTGAAGGCGCGCATCGCCCGCATCATGTCGTCCTCGGCGCGCAGTCGCTCGTTCTCGGCGCGCAGCGTGAGAATCAACCGCACCACATCGTCCCGTATGTCCTCGCTCATCGTTCGTCCTCCGTCCGTGTTCTTCCCGGGTGCCCGTCGTCGACGGACTGCTCCATCCCTACCTGCACCCGTGGCATCGGGCGCATCTCGATGGGCCGCGCGATGGCGCGGAAGTTGGCTTCCCGCCCCTCGGGGACGTGGACGCGGAGGAAGGCCGACACCCCGCGGCCCATGCGCTTCGACAACCGCATCGAGCTCGTCATCGTCGACTCGGTCTCGATGAGCGCGCGCATGCACCGCTCCAGGCCCACGCGCGTCGTGTCGATGTCCACGTCCCAGGGCCAGCGCTTGGGGGTCATGCCGCCTCCTTCAGTCGTCCCAGCAGCCACGCGACGACAGGCGGGCAGACCGCGTTGCCGAGCAGATGGACGGCATCCTTGTGGCGCGTCGGCAGCCGGTAGCCGGCCGGGAAGCCCATGCCGTCGCGGATCTCATCACGGGTCAGCATCCGCATCCGGTCGTCGTCGACGAGCGCGAACCGGTCACGGGTAGGCAGCGTTCCGAGCGGCCGGGACAGCGGTCGACCGCCCCGCTCGCTCTTGTAGTAAGCGACGAGGAAGCGGTCGCCGTGACGTGCCCGCCCCGCACAGACGCGCGCCAACGTCGCAGCCGCCCGGCCCGGCCGCTCGATCGGAGACCACCGGCCCGCCTCGAAGTCGACCACGTCAGACGCCGGGCGATGCTCCGCCGCAGGCGCGCCGAGATGCAGCGGCACCGTCGAGCGCGCGCCGACGATGAACAGGCGGCGCCGATGCTGGGGCACACCCACGTCGGCAGCGTCGATGACGTGCTCGGCCAGCGAGTAGCCCAGCGCGTTCATCGCCATGCGCCACGCGGGGTAGAGCTTCCAGCCCTGGAACTCGGGCACGTTCTCGACCACGACGAACTGCGGCGCATGGAACTCGGCGCACGACACCACCGCCCACGCCGTCGAGCGGCTGGAGTCGTGGTGCGCCTGATCCTTGCCCCGAGCCCGGCTGTGGCCTTGGCAGCACGGCGAGGCGAGGAGGATGTCATGCGCCGGCACGCGAGACCAGTCGGCGAGGTGAAGGTCCTGGCAGGCGTGCTCGACCTCGGGGTGGTTCGCGGCGTGCGTCTCCACCGCGAGCGGCCAGTGGTTCGCCGCCCACAGCACGCGGACGCCCGCCGCGGCCGCGCCCTCAGTGAAGCCGCCGGCGCCGGCGAACAGGTCCACGGCAGTCGCCCACGATCTCACGCCCCGCCCTCCCGCGCCCGCCGCCGGCGCTCCGCGCTCACAGCCTCGTCCCACCGCGTCCCGTCCAACACCACGCGCCACCCCGCAGTCGCGAGCAGGTCCGCGGCGAAGACCCGGTGGCACCGTCCCGCCGCAGCCTCCGTCTGCGAGCAGGCACAGATGAGCGTAGCGCCGTCCTGCACGGGGCCGAGGTCCCTCGGATCGGCCCACAACTGCGCCATCAGCGCGCCGGGGCTCAGGTCCGCAACCACGCCTACGACGTAGCGGCGGCGGTACTCGCCGAAGTCGATGACGCCGAGGCGGATGGCGTCCAGGTCCTCGACGCGGGGGACGAGAGCGGGCACGAGGCCGTCCCCGCCCTCCCCGTAGTGGTGGCGCGGGCGGACCATGATGCACCAGACCTCGCCCGGGCCGACGCAGCGCTTGGACCGCTCCGAACCGCGGGCGGCGGCCCGCACTGTTGCTGCGTTGGTGAGGTAGACGGTCGGCGCGCTCACCGCCTCCCCGCCTTCCGCGCCTTGCGGGCCGCCTTCGCGCGGGCCCGGCTGCGCTCGCGCTTCCGGGCCGCCTCGCCGTCGTGGGCGCCGAGACGGAGCTTCGCGCTGTGCCCGCGGTCGCCGTCGACCCCGGCGGGCGGGTCGTCATCGAGCATGGCGGGGCCCGTCAGGCCGGCCATCGCCGCGAGCACGCCCGCGGTCCGCGGGGTGCGCCTCGTCGGTGTGCCCTTCATGCTGCTTTGCCCCCGTGCCGGCGCGAACGCCTCGCGTTGTACGAGGCTTTCGCCACCACGGCAGCTTCCAGGTCAATGCCGAGCGCTCCGGCGATGTCCGCCACCCGGATGAGGATGTCGGCCAGTTCAGACGGGAGTCCCTCCGGCTTCCCGTCCTCACCGAACGTCAGTGCCATGTTGCCGAGGCGTACGTCCTCCATGGCCTCGGCGGCTTCGGAGCAGACCAGCCCGAGCCACGCGACGATGCGTATCGGGTCCGGCGGGGTCTCGTCGTCGTCGTGCCAGCCCTTCGCGCGCGCTGTCCCGTGCGCCTCGCGCACCAGTTCGCCGATGGTCATGCTGCTCCTCGCTATCCCCGACTTCGCCAAGGAGAAGCCGAACGCTGCCTCGCGCACCAGATCGCCGATGCTCATGCCATACCTCCGCGCAGTTGGTCGCCGAGCGACGAGTAGCCGATGCTGCTGGCGCCGAGTTGCACCCACGCCGCGCCGTGAAACGCCGGGGCAGGCGGGGCAGACTGGATGCTGGTCTCGCCGGGAAGCTTCGTGTCGTCGCAGCCGCCGTCGGCGCCGTCGCAGCCGCCCTCCGCCTCCGCCCTCGGTCGCACTGCGTCGCGGACCAACAGCGCCACCGCCGCGATGCTCACGAGCGCGCAGACGCCGAGGGCCACGGGCAGCAGGGCGAGGCGGACGGCGAGCGGGGCGCGGGGCACGGTCATGGCGCGGCCTCCAGCGCGGCGACCAAGCACCCCGCAGGGTCGCGACGCGTGATGTGTACCGGCATATCGTCGTCCCAGTTGGAGAGCCGCCACGCCCGGCCGCCGCGCTTGCGGTCCGGCGCGAGGTGAACGCTCTCGTCGCCCCACGCCTTCCGCACCAACGCCAGCAGGCAGCCGCGCGTGGCAGGATCGGTGAGGTCGGGGACTGCGCCGACCCATTCGTCGAGCGCCCACCCGGGCTTCATGTAGGCGGACGCTGAGCCGGAGGCCGGGTCGTGCCACAGGCACGGCACGCCGCGGCCGTCCACGTCGAGCACGGTGCGGCCTCGGTCGTCGATCATGCGGGGCATCCACCGCCACGACTTGCAGGCGACGGCGGCGCGGGCGACAGTCTCCTCCGCGGGGGTCATCGGCTCGCCTCCACCAAGTCATCGAACGACGGCAGCGAGACGTCGGTGCCGCTGTGACGCCCGGGCAACCCGTCCTTGACGCGGTACGTGAACGCCCGGGCCATGTGAGCGAGGATCCGAGAGGCGCGCTCCGGCGCCGACGGCGTAGGTAGGCAGCGCGTCACGATCGCGGGTGTCGAAGACAGGAACCCCCACCCCGGCGGTAGCTCGCCGTCCTGCACCACGCCGTCACAGGCGATGACGTAGCGGGCCGAGGTCTCGGCCAGCACCGTCTCGCACCACAGCTTCCCGACCTTCGCCACTTCGCCGTAGGCGCCATCCGGCCCACGACCCCACTGCCGATGCTTGCGGACGGCGGCCTCCGCCTTGTCGAGTTCGGCCACGACCTCGACCTCAGCCGCCGACACCACGCGCCCGAACCGGCGTTCGAGCCCGTCCAACACCAGCGGGTGATGAAGCGTCCGAGCGTCAGCAACGAGATGACGGACCGCGTGGCGGATCTCTGCTGTGATGCCGAGCGCCGTCATGGCTTCCCGAGCGAGTCGCAGACGTTCCACCGCGCCCTCGGCCCGCGCCTTCCGCGCCACCTCCTGCCGGAAGTCGGAGCGGTGCCCTTTCGCCTCGATGACAAAGATCCGCGGGGTCTGGTCCTTCCCCCTTGGCCACTTCAGGCCCACAACGTCGAAGACCCAGGCGCCGATCGGCACCTCGAAGCCGATGACGCGGCACCCGTGCCGCCACAGCCAGCCGTAGGCCAGCAGCGTCAGCGCGTAGTGCTCCGGGGTCTGGTTCCGAGGCCGGCGGAGCTGGGTACTGACCGCAACGTGGCTCACCGCCTCCTCCCCCACCCCAGCTCCGGGCGCCCCAGGTACTCGGCCACGGCGCGCCGCACCAGCGCCGGCACCGTCGTCTGCCGCAGTCGCGCTGTCCCGTACAGGACGCGCGCCCACTGCGGCGGGAGCACGGCAGCCACGTAGCTCCCGCACCGGGAGCGGCAGCGGGCGCCCCGGCTGGGGGACGTCCAGCCGCACGGCGTGAGGTGCACGCGGGCCCGCCGCGCCCACTCCGCGAGGGCGCGGCGGACCAG